>PHAT01000007.1 GCA_002840435.1 Deltaproteobacteria bacterium HGW-Deltaproteobacteria-6 | reverse complement strand
GTGCTCCAACTGCTGGAAGAAAAATACTTGTAAAAATACCAAGGGGACGGTTCGTGAGCGTCACGAACCGTCCCCTTCTTTTCATTGATGGCGCAAAGCACCATTCTTTATAACCTTCAGCCTATAGTCTACAGCCTGATAGCCTTCTTTATATTTTCATTCCGCCGTCACAGAATATAACCTGTCCGGTAATGAACGAACTTTCATCGGAGGCCAAAAACAGCGCCAGATTGGCGATATCCAGCGGCGACCCTTTGCGATTCATCGGCACAATAAACGGCAGCATCGCGTCCATCTGTTTGATGGTTTCCGGCGGCATGTTTTTCATCATGTCGGTCCAGATCATACCCGGAGCAATGGCGTTGACGTTCACGCCTTTTGCGCCCAGTTCTTTGGCCGCGGTTTTGGTCATGCCGATCACACCCGCCTTGGAAGCGGAGTAGTTGAGCTGCCCTGCGTTGCCCAGCGCGCTGGTCGATGAGATGTTGATGATTTTGCCGTAGCCCTTCTCCCGCATGACACGCGCCGCGCACTGGATACCAAGGAACGTACCCGTCAGATTGACGGCGATAACGGCATCCCACTGAGCGTCGGTCATCTTGTGAAGAATGACGTCGCGGGTAATGCCGGCGTTGTTAACGATAATATCGAGCGTGCCGAATTCCTTCACGGCCGTATCTACGATCGACTGCATGACAGCCCGTTCGGACACGCTGCCCAGCACGTAAACGGCTTGGCCACCCTTGGCTTTCACCTGATCCACGACGTTTTTCGCGTCCGCTTCGTTAACATCATTCACAACAATTTTCGCACCTTCTTCAGCGAATCTCATGACGATTCCTTCGCCAATGCCGCGTCCTGATCCCGTAATAATTGCTACTTTGTCTTTTAGTCTCATTTTCATCTCCTTCTAATTAATTCATTTCGGACAAGGTCCGATGTATTTCCCTTTCATCCTGCTGGTCATCTGCATTCCGGGCTGGCCTTTCATTTTTAAGCTGATGGTTGCCGTGCCGCTCATGGTACTGCCCGTGTAAGTGTTCGTGCCTGTGGAAACCATTGTGCCGTCTTTGCCCTTGCACTCCACTGAATACGCCACCGTACCGCCGCTGACCTTCAGGCTGGTTGTTTTGCAGTCATAGCCTTTTTCCTGGTTTTTCACAACCGGATCGCTTTTCGTGATGCACTGACGGAAAGTGGCGGGCGGCATCTGATGCGGCATTCCCTTCATTTCCATCTGAGTTGTCATTTCCCAGGAACCGTCCTTGAACTGGGCCATAGCACTGCCAGCCGATACCACCATAAACCATACCATCAATACAATCCAAATTTTTTTCATGGTCGTCTCCCATCTATTTTTTAAGCCGATAAACCGCCGCCGCTTCCGCCCAGTCCGCCAGGTCCATCTGGTTCAATCTGCGGATAAGGTCGCCGATCATTCCAGTCGACTTTTCATCATATACATGAAAAACGCCTTCTTTGAAACCTAAAGGAAGCAGCGGTTCTTTTTTTCGTGTTGCAACGATCTTTATTCTCTCCTCGGCAAAAGCGCCCTTGTAATCAGGCAAAAACATGGCCTTTAACTGAATGCGGTTGTCTGCCGGAGGGAACTGATATGCCCTGCCCGCCCGGGTATGATTGTCAGGCATATTCGCGTTGGGCAAAAGCAGCGTTACGGAACCATCGGCGGCAATGGAGAAGATATAGACGTAAGCATCTTCACTGACGGAATAGAAGATTTTTACCTCATCGCCTTCTTTAAGGTCGGTTTTGGAAAGATGGAGCTTAGCAAAGAGGCCGCCGCCCTTTTCGGGATAAACCGGTTCGACCAGAGCTTTGATTGTGATTTTGTACAGATGCCGGTTTTGAGCGTCCCAATCAGCGGTAATTGTTTTTTCTTTGGTAATTTTCCCCCGCACGGCGGCATAAATCAGATCCTCAGCCACCTGGCTGTTGGAGACCAGCGTGTGCGATTTAATGAACGTTCCCACCGCCATTTCCACGGCCTTGTTCTGGGCGTCCCGTCTGGCTCTGGCCTTGATTTCTTTTAATGTATCCAGCTCTCCCTGCAGCGCTTCTCCTTCCGCAGTAACCCAGACCGGTTTTTCCGCCGCGAGGCTGACAAAAGGAATAAGGAATAATACAAAACATAATGTGAGAATTCTTTTCATTGCCGGTTCCTTAATTCTTTTTTGCACCCATCAACTGCGGTGTCTGTTCGTTGTTGTATTGTTTCCGGGCAATGCGCTCCACCTGGGGTTTGATGTAACCAAACAGGTCATCCATTTTGATGGAACCATCCGGCCTTACAACATCCTCATTCCTGATGCCCTTAAGCAGGAAGTAAGTAAAGAGACCGTGCCCTTTTTCATCGTACGTGGCACTGATTTGATCGCCTGCCGAGGCGGACAAAACGGTTATGTTTCGGGAAAGAGGCAGACCGCCCTGAAGATTCATGACCAGGGGCCGCATGCCCCTGGCAATGACCGACCGGCCGCCTGCTCCCGAGAAGCAGGAATCCAGAGCAACAACAATTTCTTTGGCCGGAAGTTTTCCCAGAGCTTCATACATTCTTTGTAATGAGTACCCCGTCTCGGCTATAAAGGACGGGTCGCCGTCATAAGGAACAAGGTAAGCATCTCCCGTTTTGGGAGAAGGCGCGCCGTGTCCGGAATAGTAAACCAAAACAGTGCCGCCCTTTTCCACATTGTTCGGCAGCCATTTTTCAAAATATTTCACAAAATCGCCCAGGGCGGCATGATCGTTGACGAGCACTACAACATTTTCTTCCGGGTAGCCCATAACCTTGATCAGGTACTCACTCATCAGCTTTGCATCACTTACCGCAAAATCGGCCCTGGGCAGCTTTTGACGATATTGTTCGATGCCGATGACAATGGCATAGGCATTTTTATTGGGTTTGGTTTTAATTGCGGGCAGTTCGTCGATATCTGATTTACGCGAATGTGCCACCACCGGTTCAGGCGGCGGACTGAGCACCGCCGTCGTCACTTTGACCTGACCGCTGCAGAATACCTTCAGTCCGCCATTAACGTTGAAGAAAAGAACACCATCTTCCTCGGCCGTCAACTGAATGCCGCTGCCGATGGCAAACGGGTCGCCCTCTTCCCCGATTTTACCGACGAGCAGCGAACCGCTTCCCTTTACAATCACCCCGCCGCAAATGGCGGAGTTTCCGACGCCATCCGGACCGGTAACCCCGCAGATCGGACCCAGAGACCAATTGCCGCTGGCGGAAATTTTATATTTTATTCCTTTCCTGACCAACACCCCGGAATTTTTCCATTCGGCGTCGGCGGCCGCTACTCTTACGGTTACCTCTTTCCGGTCCGCCTGCGTTAAATCCAGCGCCTGAATATTATATCGATTATTGTCTGTGCCGCGCTCTTTTTGATTTGCCTGCGTCACATCCGCGGGCCGGGCGGCTTCTCCAGCCTGGATTCCGGCAAAAATAAAAATACCAAGAAATATGATGCCACAAAAAACATGTGAGATTCCGGAACAAGCACGAAATAACTTTTCCATGATTGTTTCCCTTAGTTTAATAGTCAGCATACTTGATTTTGTCGTCTGTGTTTCTTCTTTGCGCCAATCAACCGGGCGTCTGTTCGTTAATGAATTGCTGAAGCACGGGCAGCAAAAATCTTAACCGGCCGGCTTTTTGCGGATGATTTCCTTACACAAGGCAAGATAGTCCTCGGCGCCGTGGCTTTTGGGAGCGTATTCAAAAATGGATTGGCCGAAACTGGGCGCTTCGGCCACTGCAATGTTTTCGCGGATGACGGCATTGAAGACCCGCGCGCCGAACCGTTCGCGAACCTTATCCATGATGGCGTTATTGAGCCTTTTTCGCGCGTCGTAGCGCGTGGGGATGATCTGATAGGCAGGCTCGTTTTTATTGAATTTCTTTTTGACTTCCTCGATCAGCGTTAAAAGCCGGCTCATACCTTTCAGCGCCAGAAACTCCATCTGCAGCGGAATATAGACTTCCCGGCAGGCAACCAGCGCGTTGATGGTCAGCAGCCCCGATGCCGGCGGGCAGTCAATGATAACGTATTGAACATCGGAAACCGCCGACAACCTGTTTTTCAGAATCGTTTCCTTTCCGTGGAGCGCGGTTGTTTCCGTCTCCATTAACGCCAGATCGAGATTAGCGGGTAATACTTTCATGCCTTTGATATCCATGATCGCGTCGGCAAAAGGCGTTGTCCCTTTCATGACCGAATACATCGTGCCCTTCAAATCATGGGCGTTCAGGCCCAGAGAATAAGTCAGATGCGCCTGCGGATCAAAATCGATCACCAGAACTTTTTTCTTAAGCAAGGTCAGCCCGACGGCAACATTGAGCGCGGAAGTCGTCTTGCCGACGCCTCCTTTCTGGTTACAAAAAGCAATGATGTCAGGATTCGGCATGATCAAATCTCCCCGCTATTATTTTCAGACAAGATTCGCGATGAAGTCTTTAACGATCCCGGCAATTTCCGCCGGTCTTTGCATGGGGATCAAATGACCGGCCCCGACGACCGATCCGTATTGCCCCTGCGGCAAAAGCGAAACGGCTCTTTGTATATCCACCAGGCCGACGTTGGGACTTTTAGTGCCCTCCAGAACCAGTACGGGACATTCGATCCTGGAAAGAAGCGGCCAGGGGTCCCTGCTCCAGCCACCCATAAACATGGCGGCCTCACTTTCCGGTGTGCAGGCAAGCTGCATGTCCCCCTCCGGCAGTTTTTCCATACCGTACTGCCTGTATAACTGCAGGACGCCTTCATCCCAATCTGAAAAAAGTGATCGTGATTTCAAATACGACATCGCTTCATCTTCGCTTTGCCAGTGGTTGAGTCTTTTAATTGATTTGGAAGCCAGGGGATGATCTTCGACGCTGGGGGTCATTTTATAAAATTCATCGGGGAGAAAAATCGGCTCGATAAGAACCATGCCACGGGGGATGAGGCCATACGCGGCGGCGGCAATCGTCAACACCGTTGCCCCCATCGAATGCCCGACCAGTATGGGTTTTTCAATTTTCTGGGCGCGGCAAAAAACGGCAAGATCCTCGGCGATCACATTCCAGCTTAGCCCTCCTTCGTGCGGATTACACGAACGATAATCGCAAATGTAAGGCGCCCAGGCTGAATAGTCGGGAATAAATTCTTCAATAACCGGGTGCCAGAGCCACGGCAGAAAGCCGGTGGCATGCGCAAAAAGAATCGGACGGGGGCCGCCCTCGTAATAAAGATAGGGTAACCCGGCGCCGCCTACGTCTTGCGTCTTTAACTCAGGGATTTCCTTTTTCATAATCGAACAATATCTGCTTCGCATAACACCGGTGTGCGTCACACCGGGTTCGCCTGCTCAGGAAGCAACGTTGTCTGCAGCCTGCAACTCTTCAATGGACAGGATTCTATCGATATCCAGCAGGATTTTAATGGACCCGGCTGCTTTGGCCATACCCAGAATGTATTCGGTATTGAGTTTGGTGCCGAAAGAGGGCGTCGCTTCGATATCCGCGCCTTTGATATTGAGCACTTCCGATACGGAATCCACCACAATGCCCATCAAAATCGTCCGGCCTGCGGCCGCGATCTCGACCACGATAATGCAGGTTCTTTCCGTAAATTCAGCGGCGGCTATCGAAAATTTCAGCCGGAGATCAATCACGGGAATCACTTTGCCTCGCAGATTGATAACGCCCTTGATGTATTTAGGCGTCTGCGGAACAATGGTAATCGGCATGATTCCGATAATTTCCTTCACCTTCAGGATACCGATGCCGTATTCTTCTCCTGCGAGATTGAAAGTCAGATATTTGCCTTCTTTATCCGTCATTGCGTGAACTGCCTGATCCATAATTTTTGTCTGTTCAGCCATTCCTTCCCTCCTTCTCAAACAACTTCTTTACCGTTTATTTTATAAACATAAAGACGGTTGCCGTCCTGGCCGGCTACCCGTTAAAAAACGAAAACAGCGGCGGCAACTACAGTCGTATAATTATTATCCATGCATATTTTTGACTGGGTGACATTCAGCGTCCGGACGATCTTACCGCTGATCTTGAAAATTTCTTTTTTCTCATCCCAGCTTTCATCCACATTAAAATCAATACCCAGAGTGGACGCGAGCATCGCCGCGGCCAGATCTTCGGCATGATCGCCGGTTTGTTTTTCGGTAAGGCCAAAGGCGTGATGTTCACTGATATAGCCGTAGGATGTCTTATCCGCGGGAATCGCGCAACCGACCGACGCGGCCAGAAGCCGTTTGGGTTCATTGCTGCAGCACCGGCTCATCACGCAATACGTAATGGCGCCGGGGACAAGATGCTTGAGTCCCTGCGATTTGGGAATCATTTTACAGCGGGGCGGAAAGATGCTGGATACCTGAACCAGATTACATTTCTCGATACCGGCATTGCGTAAGGCACGCTCAAAGGAGTGCAACTCATCCTTGTGCGTGCCTACTCCTTTGGTGAAAAATATCTTTTTGGGAACAAAATCGTGCATGGTTATCTCCTTTTAAATTAATACTCGGTCAGTGTGGACAAACCACGCTCACCAACCAGAATGATCCGGGTATGGGTCAAACGCGTTGAAATCACCTTGGCGGTGGACTGCATGATTTTGAACCCCAGGGCGTTGTCTTTTTTCATCAGTCCCCGCAGCTTAAGGGAATCGATGGCAATCAGCTTTGCATCCTCGAGGCAGCGGGCGCTCAGGGTATAGATAAACGGTTCAACCACAGCCGACCAGCCCATGGTTTCTCCCCTGGTAATCATATCGACCGTCACCTGCATCGGCGGTTTACCCGGCCCCATATAATTATCCATAAAAAGGGCCACTTTCCCTCCCTGAATCAGGTAAAGGCTGCGAGCCTTGTCGCCGTTGGCATAAAGCTGCGTTCCGGCCTGATAAGTTTCCTCTTTGGCCAGAGCGGCTAGTTTTTTCAGTTGCACATCACTAAATCCCTTAAAAAACGCAAATTCCTTAAGCTTGGTAATGGGGACCATCGTCCAGCTCCTTTCATGAATGTGGAATGTTTAGTTGTTTATAGCAGTCTTCCTTTTCTTATACTACAAATTTATTAAATGCCAAGACTTCGTGCCATAATTTACACGAAATCACTAATAATGCAAAAGAAAATGATGATGTCTTTCATAAACCGTTTATCTTGCCTCAAGCATAAAAAAAGTTTATATAGAGTGAGAATCTAAATAAGGAAATCTTTATGAAAAAAATTGGTCGTCTGGCCGTCATTTTATTTTTTATTTTATCAGGTTGTGTTGCCGTACCGGACACCATTCGGGACGTCCGGGAATTGCGGCAGGATCATGCCTCATATTTCACCGATATCACCGGAAGCGAAGAGCCGCTGCCTCACGCAAGTCAGGCCCGGATGGACGAAGATTACAACATCATCTACTTTTCCGTATGGCACCAGAACAGCCCTTTCCATGCCCTGCCGGACAGAGTCCAGAAGGATTTCAAAAAATATGCCCACAAACCCGGCTATGGTGAAAACAAAAAACGCCATTCCCCGTCCTGGCTGAAAAAACTTCAAAACAACGCATCGCTTAAAAACTTCCCAAACGCGCTGTCCCGCGGCATAACAACCCGAAACACAAGCCTGAGGGAACTGCCCACCAATTCGCCTCACTTTAACACCCCGGACGGCGACGGCTCCGCATGGCCGTTCGATAATTTGCAGCGATCTTCCGCACCCGCCAACACGCCGGTTTTTATCTGTCATCTCAGTGCCGACAAATCCTGGGCGCTGGTGGAAACTTCTTTTACTTATGGCTGGATTCCGGTTGAAGATTTCGCTTCCGTGGACGACGAATTTGTCAAAGACTGGGAATCGGGACGCTATGCGGTGATCCTCCGCGATCAGACATCCGTTCTGGATGAAAACGGTGGATTCCTCGTACGGGCGTCGGTAGGACATATTTTTCCGCAGGCGGCGGCGGCGGCAGACAAAATACAGGTGTCCGTCGCCGTGGCTGATCAAAAACGGCGGGCGGTGATTCGGCGCGGTTTTATCCCGGCCGAAGCGGCGGCGGCAAAGCCGTTGCGCTTCAATTTGGTAAACGCGGCAAAGATAGCCAATGAAATGATCGGCGAACCTTATGGCTGGGGAGGACTTTACGGCAACCGCGATTGTTCTTCCATGACCCGCGATTTCTTTGCCGTTTTCGGCATCTGGCTGCCCCGGCATTCGGAAGACCAGGTAAAGGAAGCCGGCGCCACTATCAATTTGCAGGGTCTCCCGTCTGAAGAAAAGGAAAAAATCATCCTGGCCAAAGGAGTCCCTTATCTGAGCCTGCTGTGGCGCAAAGGTCATGTGATGCTATATATCGGCGCCAAAGACGGCCGGGCGCTTATTTTTCATAATATCTGGGGTATCCGGACAAAAGATCTGGCCGGCCGCGAGGGGCGGAAAATCATCGGACAGGCGGTGATTACAACCCTGCAACCGGGACAGGAACTAAGAGATATTGATTCGGCGTCAGGCTCTTTGCTCGACAATATTTCCGCCATGAATATCCTGTCGCCCGTCACCCCGGAGAAACCATCCAAGTGAATAAATATAAAATTGTTCTGGAATACGACGGCACCAACTACAGCGGCTGGCAGGCTCAGAAAAACGCGAAAAGCATTCAGGGCACGCTGATCGATGCCGCCCAGAAATTTCTGAACATTCCGTCTGTTACCCATGCGCCGTCAAAAGCATACCGCGGCAAGGAAGAGGCGCGCTCCCATGCGCGGGACCGGCATCCGGCGGACAAGCCACCGGATGCCCATTGGCTGGACATTCAGGGGGCGGGGCGCACCGATGCCGGTGTGCACGCGCTGGGACAGGTGGCCCATCTGGAATGCGCCCGCAAACTCAATTGCGAAACCCTGCGGATCGGGATGAACGATCTTCTCCCGGCCGGCATCAATCTTTTATCTTTAGAAAACGCCCACCCGCGCTTTCATGCCCGCCACTCAGCCGTCAGCCGCAGCTATCTGTATCTGATTGCCGCGAGGCGCACCGCCTTCGGCAAGAAATACGTCTGGTGGGTCAAAGACAAACTTCATATCGGCAAGATGCGGCAGGCCCTTGACGTTTTTCAGGGATTTCATGATTTTTCCTCTTTCGCCGACAAGAGAATGGACAAGGACACATCGACGCAGGTGGATATCGAATCCGTAGCGCTCAAGGAATTCGGCAATCTCATCGCCCTGCGCGTGGCCGGCTCTCATTTTCTGTGGAAAATGGTGCGGCGCATCGTGGGCATGACCGTTGAAGCCGGACGCGGCAATGTCACAACCAGGGAACTGGAGCAGATGCTCCAAACCTTTTCCGATGCTCCCGCCCGTTTTACCGCGCCGCCTTCCGGTCTTTTTCTGGAAAAAGTTTTATATGAGGGCGACAAACTTGCGGACATCCAGCCGCCCATTTGCTTATTGTAAAGGAGAAAAGGATATGAAAAAATTATTGTTGTACTTGTTTATTGTTATTGTAGCCGTTTTCAGTTGGAGTCCGGCGATGGCTCAATGCAGTGATGCTACATTCAGATGCAAGGACGCAAGCGGGAATCAGTTGGGGATTGTGTCGATCTCCTGTTCCATTCAGCAACCCTTACTGCAGGAATTCCCCAGATGCCTGCCTAACTTTGATTTATTTTCACCATGCCCCACGTTGCAATTGTGCAAAAATACCTACCCGTCAACGTCTGAAGCCTGCCCGCTGCAGCCGTGGCCCTCAGCATGGCGTTTCAGCAGTTGCATCAACAGATGTTACTGATCGGAGATACGGAGGCAAAATAGCGGACACAGATATTTTTATTTATTGCATCTGCCGGTGGACACCGCTTTGCATTTCAAACCATCTGTCCATGTGGCGCCGCTCAGGTTTGCCCTGACCAGGTTTGCACCGCTCAGGTTACAACCATCAAGCGAGCCCGTTATCTTTAATCTCGTCAAATCTGCATCATTAAATGCCGACGCTCCCCCATTGACATACGGAAGCGGCATTGATAAAAAGATTGTAATATTCATCAGGGCAACGGAGAATAACATGCCATGAGATGGACCGGGAAAAAAGTTGGTCTTGCCCTGGGCGGCGGCGGTGTCCGCGGCCTGGCTCATATCGGCGTTCTCAACGTTCTGGAACAGGAAGGTATTGCCGTCGACCTGATTGTGGGCACCAGCGCGGGTGCGTTGATCGGAGGCGCCTATGCGGTCGGGATGACACCCCGGGAGATCACGGCAAAAGTGGATGCCTACCTCACGAGCGCTGAATTTGAGGAATCAGCCATCAAGTCCATCGGTATGTCGTTTTCACCGGGACCGAAAAGTTTTTTACAGAAAGCCCAAATCTTTGCCAGAAATCAGTATTATCTGGTTCGTGCGTTATTCAAGCCTTCCATCCTTCCCGCTGAAGATTTCCAGGCACTCATCAATCACCTGCTGCCTGATATCGATATCCGTGACACGCGCATTCTCTTTCGCGCCGTATCTACGGATCTGATTACCGGCAAACAAATTGTTTTAGACGAAGGCCCGCTCAGGCAGGCGGTGCTGGCCAGCAGCTCTGTTCCCGGAGCGTGTGAGCCCATCCGTCTGGGCGAATGGCTTCTGGCCGATGGCGGCGTAACCAGCCTTGTCCCCGTTCATGCGGCGCGCACCGCCGGAGCGGACGTCGTCATCGCCGTCATGGTGGACCGGGATCTGCCGGCAGGCGCCGGCATCGAAACGGCTAAAGATGTTTTATACCGGGCCGGCGAAATTACAGCCAACGCCCTGGAAGCAGCCGAGCTTCAAAATGCTGATGTTGTTATCCGCCCGGCCGTCGGAGATCTTCACTGGACGGATTTCAGCCGGTCCAAGGACCTTGTCGGAATCGGCGAGAATGCCGCCCGCGGCGCGCTGGAAACGATCAACGCTTCCCTGCCTCTGTCCCGGCGTTTTTCGCGCTTTACCCGGCGTTTCTTCAATCGAAAACCGGCAGCGTGAGCAACACATCGGGCAGCAATGTCAAGTCGTCGCAGATCAGAAAAAAACCCGCCTGGAAATAATCCAGCGGGTTCTTCTTTTTTTCCGATCGGTGTAATGACCGCGCAGCGGAATTCAAAGCGACGTGATTCCGATTACCCTACTTTTTTCAATTCATTGCCGCATTTGCATTTTCCGGGCTTGTCCGAAATCGTATTACAGACACAGCCTTCGCCGCAGCGACAGGCATACAACCCCTTCAAACTTACTTTCTTGACCGGTTGACCGCAACCGCATTTAGAGGGGTCTGCCGCGTTGAACTTGCACGCGCATTTTTTGCCGCATGTACACAAAATCGCTTCATCGCCCTCTATTTTGAGGACGTGCATCGGCAAAAGTTTTTTCCCGCACTTACAATTCCCGGGCTTCGTGGATGCCGTATCGCACTGGCAATCGGCGCCGCAATTGCACACATAGAGTATTGTTCCCGGAACGACTTTCTGTTTGGCCGCCTTCCCTTTTTCGGCTGCCAAAGACAATCCCGCACAAACCATTAACGTGATCAAGACTCCGATTAAAATCAGCTTTTCTTTCATTGCTTTCTCCTTTCAATATTTTTGCCCGCAGACGAGATGCTCTGATTCTCTGAATTGCTGTTTCAAATATGCGGATGATTGCCGGACGGCGAAACTATAAAAAGAATGGTTTTATTTGTCAAATAAAATATCAGGCACAGAGCCTGGCCCGTTTTGTCTCCGGCAAAATCGATGACAGGTCTTGATCAGAATCGGGATTGACGCGCCGAACATTGGTTAAACTCATTCTACAACGGCTTATCGTCCCGATATATCTATTGTCACACCGATGATCCGGTCGCCGGGATCGGCGGGCGGTGTCATTTCCCGCACCTGCCCCATTGCTTTTAATTTTGCGAGAACATCTTTCCAATGCCTGCCGGATATTTCAGCCCGGATACTGATACCGTCATCCGACGGCTGCTTTGAGATATTTCGGGCATCATATTGAGCCATGAGTTTCTCGACGTCCAACGCCGCGACATCCGGATTGCCAACCCGCAAGACAACTCTGGCCCGCGGCGAAAGGGCTGCGGATGACGCCATCGGCCGGGGCATGGCAGGCGCGGCCATTTTATAAGATTCCTTCTTTTTTGCTGCATCAGGCAAAACACGATCATCCGTTTTTTTCTCCTGATCCGCCATCCGTGCTTTGACGGTATCCATCCCATTCTGTTTCGCCTGAAGCGCCGGGTAACCTTCATCTTTGCTTTCCGCCAACCCTTTTGTTTTGTAATCACTGGTTTCGCGAGCGGCCCCGGCTGCGCTCTCTGCCGCCTCTGTCTTTTGCGCGGCGCCTCTTGCGGCGGTCCCCCCGACCGCCTGCTGATCCTGTTTTTTATCTTCCCGCGCAACAACCCTTTTTCGGGAAACGGTTGCAGCCGCATCTTCAGCCTGCGGCATCTGCGCCGGTGGCTGTTCTTTTTGCATTTCCACAGCGGGCATCGGAGCACCCGGCAAAATTTGTTTCACCTGTTCGTCGCCTGCCCGGTAAAGGTAAACGGCCAGCACCGCAATAACAATCGTTGCCATGATCTGCACGGGAATTTTAATCCTGAGCGGATAAAACCATTTCCGCGCAAAGCTTTTTTTATCGGCTTCTTCGCGCACGCGCGCCATGATTTTTTGTTGAAACCAGGGCGGTTCTTCCACGGCAGGAAGGTTGTCCACCATCTGACCTGCTTTTTGCAGACAGGCCAGTTCCTTCCGGCACTCTGTACAACCGGCCAGATGTTCTTCTACGGCGCGCTTTTCCGCATCGGATAAAACGCCCTCCGGGTAAAGAGGTAGAAGATTTTCGATGTCCTGACATTTTTTCATAAATCACCCATGATTTTTTTAAGGCAATCTTTCATCGCCATCCGAGCGCGCGACAGCCGGGATTTCACGGTCCCGTCGGGAATCCGCAAAACATCCTGAATCTCTTCATAGGAGAATCCCTGAATATCGCGCATCACCAGCACTTCCCGATAATCTTCCGCAAGCGCGGAGATGCATTTCTGCACCTGGGCCTCAAGCTCGCGGCGCTCCAGCAGCTCGCCGGGGTGGCCTCCGCTTGCCGCGGCAAGACAAACCGCGCAATTGCCCGGACCATCCGCTGTTTCATCTTGCGAAGGACCGTCATGCCGCGACAGGCTCTGACGCTGTTTGAGTCTGTTCTTCGTGTAATTAACCACTATCCGGTACAGCCACGTGGAAAACCTTGCTTCTTCTTTAAACTTGCCGATGGCCCGGAAAGCAGCCAGAAAAGCCTCCTGCGTGACATCACAGGCCTCGTCATAATCGCCCAGCATCCGGTAAGCGATGTTCAGCATTTTCTTCGAATGCCTTCCAACCAGCACGGAAAAAGCCTCCGTATCGCCCTTTTGGCATGCCGTCACATATTCCAGATCGTCATCGGTAACCGGCATTTTTTTGTCCTCTATGGTCTTAGACATCCATCACAACCTTTTTGTTCCCCGGATATTACTGTTTCCTGGAAAGGATATTTACCACAACATGAAGGCACATTCATGATCTTTTTAAGCAATTGAACTTAGCAATAAACATTATTTCAACATTATCTTCACTATTTTTTCCCCGGCAATCAAACATCAAGATGAACAAAAAAGCTGACTTTCCATTCGCAATCCACGCCATTCAAACCGGAAGATTCACTTGACAGACAGAATGCTCTTCCCTATTAATATGTCATTAAAAAGCAGGTTTTTATCAATCAGGAACGGAGGTAACTATGAAGAGAATCGCTGCATCAATTATCATGTGCGTGCTACTGTCATTGTTTTTCATTTCCAGCGCCCGCGAGGCGGGAGCAGCCAAAGTCTATGTGGAAAATGTCGATATGAACGTCGGCTGCGACTATGAAATCGCCCTGTGGTACACGGATAAGAACGGCGCCTACCAGAAGACCGCCCCGGTTTTCCTTGCCCGCGGCGGCAGCTATACGTTCGATTCGGGAGATAATCCACCCTACATGCTCGAAGGATCAGTATGCAAGTCGAATCCCTCCACCGGGCGCTACCTGATGCGGAGATGGTTCTACTCGATAACCGGTAATTCGAATTGGAAAATCGAAGTGTGCGACGTCGCGAACAGCATATACAACCAAAAATAAGAAACAAGCGCCGTTTTATCGATGCACGTCGAGCCGAATGCATACTTTTCATTGGGGATAAAGATGAAATCCGTAAAATTCATTTTAGCGTCACTGCTCATTCTCGGATGTTATTTCCCGGCACACGCTGAAATGAAAACATTCATCAAAGAATACACCTATCAGGCCAGTGATTTTGACAGCAAAATATCGAGCCGCACAATTGCCCTCGAGCAGGTCAAAAGACTTCTTCTGGAGGAAGTCGGCACCTTTCTGATTTCTGAAACAGAGGTAAAGAATTTTCAGTTGACAAAGGATAAAATCAGCATCCTGAGCGCCGGTATTATTCATACCGAAATTCTCGCGGAAAAGTGGGACGGAAAAACCTATTATCTCAAGGTCAGGGCTTCAGTTGACCCGCAGAACGTGACCAGACTTCTGGCCGAACTGAGAAACAATAGCCAGAAGAATCAGGAACTGGAAGAAACAAACCGTAAGGTGAACGAAGCATTAGAAAAAATAAAAGAATTGCAGAGCGCGCATACCGCCAAACCGAATTCCGACGGCAAACAGAACGAATATTCAAAAGCCATTGATGAATTGAAATCCAAAGAATGGCTGGATAAAGGCGTTGCCTTGATGAATGAAGAAAAGTATACGGAAGCATTGAATGCGTTTAACAAGGCGGCAGAAATCAACCCCGCCAGTGTCTGGGCGCATATCAACAGGGGATGGGCGATGAATACCGTCGGGGATTATTACCAGGCCCTGAAGGTGTATGACAAAGCCGCGGACATTGATCCCCGCAACCCCTATATTTACGTCAACCGGGGCATGTCATACAATTCCATCGGCGATTACCAGCGGGCGCTTCTGGATGAAGATCAGGCGATCACGCTGGACGCAAATAATTCCTGGGCCTACATCGGCCGGGCCCGGGCTTATCTGGGTATAGGCAACTACCATCAGGCTCTTGCGGATTTAAACAAGGCATCGCAGTTGGAACCAGGAAATTATTTTGCATATTCCAGCCGTGTGTGGGCGCACAACGCTTTGGGCAACCATCGGCAGGCACGGGAAGATCTGGACCGGAGCCTTAACCTTGCGCCCAACAACTCCTGGATGAACTGGAATGCAGCCGTATTTTACGCTCTGGCTGGTGAAAAGGGAAAAGCCTTGGCAGCGCTTAAGAAAGCCATACGGCTGAACAGCACCCTTAAACGAAATGCAAAAACGGACAAAAACCTTCAGTCCCTCTGGAATGATGCTGATTTCAGAAAACTCGTGGAGTGATAAATACCTCATCCCCATGCATCGACAGATGTCATTGTAAGGTTGCAGTTGAACCGGGCCATGCCATCGCTCAGAATGCACTGCAATTGTGATTCCCTATAGATTCACTGGATTCCGGCCTTCGCCGGAATGACGATAAAATATTGTAATGTCAGTCCGACTATGTTTTCTTTGTGCCTTTGTGCCTTTGCCACTCAGGCCACCTTCAGGTGGTTGTGCTTACAGATCAGACTTTTCCAATGCTTTTTGATATTCTTTGATCAGTGCTTTTTTCGGCACGCCGACTTCGATCATATCCCAGGGAAGAAATTCATCTAAATCTTTCTGCCGGTAGACATAGAAGTCGGGGTTGATGTTTATCGCTTTCAGCGCCTTCATCCAGTTGCCATTCAGTTGGTGTACCTTCAGCAAAATATCGCCGACACGCCGGTCGCCCAGGGACAGGAGCGCCTGCACGTAGTTCCACTTGGGCACGTCGGCAATGACATGGATCTGCTTGTCCTGACGAAACGCCTGCGTGATCTTTTTTATTTTTTTGCCGACGTCCCGAACATCCGCAAGGCCGCACCATTGCAGCGGTGTCCGGGGTTTGGGAATGAACTGATTGATGCTGAGCGTAATGCGCCGGAATTTCCGTTTCCCTTCCGTGTGGCAAAGCGCCGTGTGCTGAATTTTTTTGGCAAGGTCAATGATGGCGTCAATATCTTCATCTTCTTCTGTCGGCAGGCCTACCATAAAGTACAAACGCAGATTGGATATTTCCTTTTCAATCAGCAGCCGGGCGGCGTTTAAAATATCGTCCACGGTGATCCCTTTACGCAGCAGATCTCGCAGCCGCTGGCTTCCCGCTTCCGGCGCAAGCGCGACCGTTTCAATGCCGCCCGCCTTAAGAACGTCCACGATCTTTTCATCCATCCGGTCCAGACGCAGAGACCCAATGCCGGTCACGGCATCGTGATCGACAATGTATTGACAGATCTTCACCAGATCGGGATGATCGGAAACCGCCGTGCCGACCAGGCCTATTTTCTTTTTCACCATTAAACCGCAGTCAATAGCCGAAATAATTTCTTCATAGCCGCGGAAACGCGGCGGCGCGTAAACAAAGCCTGCCGCGCAAAACCGGCAGAGGTGCGGACAGCCCCGATTAACCTCGACCAGAAACATATCCGCCATTTCCGAATCCATGCTGCTGACCACTTCAGTTGTGCAGAAAGCATCAATATTTTTAACGGGAGAAATCTTAATTCTCGCGGGTAAGCCTTCTGCAAGCGGCGTCATATCCTGAATTTTCCCGTCGGAGAAATAACGCACCGCGTAGAGCGAAGGAACATAAATGCCGGGTATTTGTTTTTGCAGCAAGGTGAGCAGGGCGTGGCGGTCAAGCCCGCGGCTTATGGCATCCGCATACACCCGCGCGAACCGAGGCAGAACATCTTCTGCTTCGCCCAGAATAAATATATCAAAAAAATCAGCCAGCGGCTCGGGGTTCAGCGTGAGCGCGATGCCGCCGCCGATCACCAGCGGATGCTGACTTACGCGGTCTTTCGCCTTGAGCGGAATGCCGCTCAAATCCATCATTTTCAGGATGGACGGGTAATCATTTTCAAAGGAGACGGAAAAAGCCAGGATATCAAAATCGCGGACCGGTTTGCGGTTTTCCAGACTAACTGTTTCCGCCGCGCCGGTGACGAATTCAGCGTCGTCACCGGACACGGGCAGAAACACTCTTTCACAAAGAAAGGAAGGGGTCTCATTAAATATTTTATAAACCGTCTGGAACCCGAGGTTGGCCATGCCGATCCGGTAAACATTCGGATAGGCCAGGCATACCGTATGGCAGGTTCCCCAGACTTTTTTTACAAAACCCTGTTCACGGGCCAAAAGGGCTTCGTGTTTTTTTTTCTGTTTCCAGTTCATGGACATCTCATGGCCTCAGCCCTTTTGCGCCCGGCCGGACAGCCACGAATAACCTGTTAGTCCGCCTGACGGCGCAAAAACGTGGGAATATCAATATCAACGTTTTCACTTTCATCGCCCATACCCACCGTCAGCACATTGCCCTGATCGCGGGATTTTTCCTTGCGCAAAAAAGCGGGCGTCGATAAATCTTCTTTCCGGAAGCCGCCCAGATGCATCACATTGGAGGACGTCTGTTTTTTCTTCATGGCGTCTTCAAAACCGGTTGCAATCACGGTGATCCGGATTTCATCCGTCATGTTTTCATCAATGACCGTGCCGAAAATAATATTGGCATCTTCATGCGCTTCGGACTGAATCAGCGATGAGGCTTCGTTGACTTCATACAGGCTCATATCCGGCCCGCCGGTAATGCTGAGCAGGATGCCCTGCGCGCCCTGAATCGTGTTGTCCTCCAGAAGCGGCGAGGAGATCGCCCGCTGCGCGGCTTCAATGGCGCGGTTCTCACCGGTGGCGGTTCCGGTGCCCATCAGCGCCATGCCCATATTGCTCATAATGTTTTTCACATCGGCGAAATCAAGATTGATCAGCCCCGGAACAATAATCAGATCGGAGATGCCTTTGACGGCCTGATAGAGAATATCATCCGCTTTCTTGAAAGCATCCAGAAGCGAGAGCCCCCGACCGCCCAGGCTGAGCAGCCGCTGATTGGGAACTACAATCAGGGTATCCACCACATCGCGCAGCGCGATGATGCCTTCTTCGGCCTGGACATTTCTTCTCTTGCCTTCAAACTGAAACGGTTTGGTCACCACGGCCACGGTCAGCGCGCCGCATTCGCGGGCCACCTCCGCAATCACCGGCGCCGCGCCGGTCCCGGTGCCTCCGCCCAGGCCCGCCGTGATAAAAATCATGTCCGCGCCTTCCAGATGCCTGCGGATTTCATCGCGGGATTCCATGGCTGATTGTTTGCCGATGTCCGGATTGGAACCGGCCCCCAGCCCCTTGGTGACTTCCGCTCCGATCTGGATTTTAACGGGCGCGGCAGACGCCGCCAGCGCCTGAGCGTCCGTATTGGCGATGATAAAATCAACCCCCCGGAGCGTATAGGAAATCATCGTATTGACGGCGTTGCCGCCGCCTCCGCCCGCACCGACTACTTTAATTCTTGCTGAATTTTCGATGCATACTTCCGTTAGTTCAAACATGCACACCCCCTCTTAGTTTAGAAAAAATCTAAAAACCATTTTTTAATTGTTTTGAATAATTCGCTAAAGACGTTGCCCGTCTTTCGATAGACGGAATCACCCGACGTATTTTTACTGCCGTATATAATCAAGCCAACACCCACCGCAAAGGCCGGTGAATTGGCAACATCGCTCAAACCGCCGACGCCCGCGGGACAGCCGCAGCGCACCGGCATATCAAAAATCTGCTCCGCCATTTCACTGATTCCCGGCAAAAGCGACGTGCCGCCGGTCAATACAAGCCCCGCCGCCAGCAGATCTTCATAACCGGAACGGACAATTTCCTTGAGCGCCATATTAAGAATTTCATCCATGCGGGGTTCCACAATTCTGCCCAGAATCTGGCGCGACACCATTCTGGCTTCCCGGCCTCCGACGCTGGGAACTTCAATGGTATCTTCCTTCGGAATCATCGATGTCATGGCGCAGCCGTAATGCAGTTTTATTTTTTCCGCCTCGGCAAAAGGCGTCCGAAGCCCGGTGGCGATGTCCGAAGTCAGAAAGTTGCCGCCCACCGGCAGCGTGGCGGTGTGTTTGATGCTGCCCTCCGCGAAGATGGCAATGCCGGTGGTTGATCCTCCAATGTCGATCAGGGCGACACCCAGATCTTTTTCGTCATTACTGAGAACGGCCTCGGAGGCCGCGAGTTGCTCCAGAACAATATCATCAATATCCAGACCGACGCGGTTGACGGATTTCACCACATTCTGAATGGAAGCAGCCGCGCCCGTTACAATGTGCACTTTCGCCTCCAGACGGACACCCGACATCCCCACGGGATCACGGATGCCGTCCTGGCCGTCCACCACATAGTTCTGGGGCAGTGTGTGCAGAATTTCGCGATCCACGGGAATGGCAATGGCCTTGGACGCTTCAATCGCCCGCTGCAGATCGTCTTCGCCGACTTCCCGGCCTTTGATGGCCACAATCCCCAGCGAGTTCTGCCCTTTAATATGGCTGCCGGCGATACCGACATAGGCGGAATTGATACGGCAGCCGGACATGTGCTCGGCATCCTCCACGGCCTTTTTGATCGCCTCGACGGCGCTGTCGATATTGACCACGCCGCCTTTTCTCATCTCTTTAGCCGGAGAAATACCCACGCCGATGATATCGATCCCGGTTGCCGTCACCTCGCCGACAATCGCCGCTGTCTTCGTGGTTCCAATATCGATTCCCACCAGAACATTACTCTTTTTCGCCATAGTTTCACCCTTCTGAAATAGCCGTCAATTATATTCTATACTGCGGACCTTTTTTCTGCTCCTGCGCTTTTTCCAGCGCGTCTTTGCGTTGAACGGTTACTTTGGAAATATCCGCCAGATCAACGAACAAATGACCGTTTTTGGTGCCCCGTTTTTCGAGATCCGCAAGAACTATGTTAAGCTGACGCAACTTCCCCGCAAAATTATCCCGGCCCAGTTTCAGATGCAGTCCCTTGTCCGTCAGCAGGGACAATCCGAAAACATCATGAACCTGAACCTCGGAAACCGTTCCCAGAAATGCATACTGATCGTTGGTGGACAGCATTTCCAGCAATTTCAGTGCGTCGGTCAACAGGGGGGATCGTGTTTTATTCTGAATGTTGACGCCGTTCACGATGACCAGATCCACTTCATCGGTTTTGCTTAATTTCTTAAAAACAAATCCATCCACATCCATCAGATAAAAATTCCCGGCCTGCTTCACCAGTGCAATCGGCGTCCGTTCGCGGATATCCAGCACCAGACGGTTCGGCAGTTCCCGGCCGACGTAAATATTTTTAATCCACGGATTGGCCGACACCCTTTTCACCACCGTATCCGTGTTCACGGCCAGAATGTTGGAACGGGGTTGAATTTTCGCCATCGTCAGAATATCTTTTTCCGTCAGTTCCTTCAATCCCCGCACGGAAATCTCCCTGATTTCAAAATACGGCGCGCTTAAAAACGAGCTGTATGTATAGATAAACGCCGCGCTCAGCACCATCGCAGTCAAAAGCAGACACAAGGCGCTTAAAGAGTCACCCATCGCGCCGATCAGACGCCTGCGCAGCCTGTTCTTTCTGGCTTCCAGATTGACTTTCATCTTTCCTTTCACAAATTTTCTCCGACAATAACAATTTCCGTTTCCAGTTCAATGCCTTTTTCTTTTCCGGCCCTTTCCCGGATAAGCCCGATCAGCGCAAGCACATCAGAGGCTGTGGCCCGGCCTTTGTTCACAATAAAGTTGGCATGCTGATTCGAGACCTGCGCGTCGCCGTGCCTCAACCCTTTCAATCCCATTTCCTCAATCAGCTTCCCGGCGGGAAGCCCCGGCAGGTTTTTAAAAACCGATCCGGCGTTGGGATATTGCAAGGGATGCTTTTCCTGGCGTAATTTCATAATTTCAGCCATCCGTCCTTTGATTTGCGCGCCATTCCCTTTGGACAGGATAAAGCGCGCCCCGCAGATGATGGCATCGGCGGGCAGATTGGATTGGCGGTAAGCAAACGCGATCTCGTCGCGCTGCAGGTTTTTCTTTTTCCCTTCGCCGTCCAGCACCGTCACCTCAGACACCACATCCTTGATTTCCGTGCCGTAAGCGCCGGCGTTCATCCAGACGGCGCCGCCGACACTGCCGGGAATTCCCGCACAAAACTCCAGGCCGGTCAATTCCTCCGCGGCGGCCAGCGCGACAACCTTGGCCAGCGATACCCCCGCCTGCGCGTCGATGCCGTATCGGTCATCCGCCAGGAGAATGCAGGACAGTTGATCGAGGCCGCGCATCCATAACATAACGCCGCGATATCCGCCGTCGCGCACGAGAATATTGGTCAGATTCCCGACCGGCAAAAACGGAATATTCTTTCCCCTCAGCCTTCGTACAACTTCCCCGAGTTGATCTTCGTTTTCGGTCATCACCAGCGCGTCAGCCCTGCCGCCGAGTTTCAGCGAGGCATGATGAGACATCGGCTCGTCATACCAGATTTTCCCGGCATTCATGCCGTTTAGCGCATTCAAAATGGCCGGATGACCTGTCATTACTTTGTCGTCCCCTTCTTCAACTCGCCCAGAAACGCCTCGCCGATTTTATAGACACTGCCCGCACCCAGCGTAATCACCGTATCGCCCGGCCGCGCAATGGTGCGCAGAAAGTCCAGCGTGGGCTGTGTCTGACCGATGTATTCCACGCGCGGATGTCCGGCCTCCTTAATGGCCGCCCAGAGGGCCGCGGAGTTAATGCCGGGTATCGGCGCTTCCGAGGCCGGATAAATATCGTTGAGCACCAGAACATCCGCATCGCTGAACGATCGGGTAAATTCATCAAAAAGCGCCCGCGTGCGCGTAAAGCGGTGCGGCTGGAATACCACGATCAGCCGGCCCTTCCACATTTGACGGGCGGCAGCCAGTGTCGCCATAATTTCCGTCGGGTGATGTCCGTAATCATCCACCACCGTGATCCCGCCGGCCTGTCCTTTGACCTCCAGACGCCGCTGCACGCCGGAAAATGCGAGCAGCCCTTTCCGGATAGTGTCCATGTCCAGTCCCAGCTCACGTCCCACAGCGGTTGCCGCCATTGAATTATAGACATTGAACAGACCGGGCACGACAAGTTCGGTGTCTCCCAGGTTTTCCCCCCGGTAAGACAGCCGGTACAACGTTTTCGATTCCGTAAACCGGATGTCGCTTGCACAATAATCCGCCGGATGTTCAATACCGTATGTAATCACCCGCCTCTTAATGGCGCCCGCAATCTCGCGCACATGTTCGTTGTCATTGCACATCACGGTGCAGCCATAAAAGGGGACAATGTTGGCGAATTTTAAAAAGGCCGCCTTGATTTCTTCGATGTCGGGATAATAATCCAGATGTTCGCGGTCGATATTGGTCACGACGGCGATGGTCGGCGACAACTTCAAAAATGATCCGTCGCTCTCATCCGCTTCCGCCACGATAATGTCGCCGTCGCCCAAACGGGCATTGGACCCGATCGAGGCCAGCTTGCCGCCGATCACCATTGTCGGATCCAGTCCGCCCTCGGCCAGAATGGTCGATATCATGGAGGTCGTCGTCGTTTTTCCGTGGCTGCCGGAAACGGCCACGGAAAATTTCATTTTCAAAAGTTCCGCCAGCATTTCCGCCCGGGGAATCACCGGAATATTTTTGCGATGCGCTTCCACCACTTCCGGATTGTCCGTCTTCACCGCGGTGGAGGTCACCACCACATCCGCATTGCCGATATTCTCCGCCGCGTGCCCGTGGGCGACACAGGCGCCCAGCCGCTCCAGCCGCAGCGTCGTATCATTGACCTGAGCGTCCGAACCGCTGATGCCGTAACCAAGATTCAACAGTACTTCGGCGATGCCGCTCATCCCGATGCCGCCGATGCCGACAAAATGGATGCGCTTGACTTTGCGCTGCATGAATCCGGTTTCTCGATCTTTTCCCATTTTAACTTTTTCCCTCGTTTTCTGCTTTAGTGCTTATATGTCGATGCCAATTGCAGGCAGGCATCGACAATTCTTGCCGCTGCATCGGGCCTGCCCAGCTTTTTTGATTTTGCTTCCATATCCCGTAATTTTTGATCGTCTCCCAGCAGGTTTTCTACAACCGAATATAGTTTTTCAGCGGTCAGGTCGCTTTCCCGAATCATGGCCGCGGCGCCGGCTTCGACCATCGCCTTCGCGTTCAGCGTCTGATGATCATCGGCCGCAAAGGGAAAAGGAATCAGAATGGAGGCTTTTCCCGCCACCGTAATCTCCGCCAGAGATGTCGCTCCCGCGCGGCAGATAATCAGATCGGCGGCCTGATAGGCGGACACCATATCCACAATAAACGGGCTGACCCGGGCCTCGATGCCGTATTGTTCATAAGCCTGCGCAGCCTCCGCCAGATCACGGTCGCCTGTCTGATGGACAATGCTGACTTGATCTTTTATCTTCTGCAAGAGCGGCAGCATGGCCACCACTGTTCTATTGATGGTCGCCGCACCCTGTGATCCGCCGAAAATCAGAATCCGGCGGCCGGCTTTTTTTTCTTTTATCTGAGTAAGACCCGCGGCAATGGCCGCCCGGACCGGATTGCCCGTCACGGTGACTTTCCGGGCCGCAAACAGGTTTTTACTTTGTTCATAGGTCACAAATACTTTGCGGACAACCTTCCCCAAAATGCGGTTGGTATTTCCCGCCAGGGCGTTTTGTTCGGCAATGGCGGTGGGAATGCCCATCAGATAAGCCGTCAGCACCGCGGGGCCGGAAGCGTACCCGCCGACACCGATTACAACGTCCGGCCGGAAATCCGCGAGAATCCGCCGGGACTGCAACATGCTGTTCGGTATCGCATACACGCCTTTGATCAAAGCCTTTATACCCCTTCCCTTTAAGCCTTCCACATCAATTTCTTTCAGCTCGTAACCCAGCGGCCCCAGCAGCCTGTGCTCGATGCCTCTTTTCGTGCCGATAAAAATCACCGGGCTTTGCGGATCGCGTTTTAAAAACTCCTCCGCGATGGCAATGCCTGGAAATAAATGGCCTCCCGTTCCTCCTCCCGCAATGGCTATCCGCACCGGTATCTCCCTGCTTTCATAAAATTTCCGCGCATGGACTCACTCCTTTGCCTTCAGGTCCGCTGCGTGGAAATATTCAGCAAAATCCCCACCACCAGCATGCTGACCACAAACGACGTGCCGCCATAACTTAAAAAAGGCAGCGCCAGCCCTTTTAACGGGATCAACCCCATCACACCCGCAATATTAATAAACGCCTGCATGGCAATCAGCATGGTCAGGCCGGCGGCGAGCAGCGTCCCGAAAAGATCCGGCGCGCGAAAAGCGATCATGAAGCCGCGCAGCAGGAAGAAAATAAACATGACGATCACAATCGCCACGCCGATAAAACCGCTTTCTTCCGCGATGACCGCCAGAATAAAATCCGTGTGCGGCTCCGGCAGATAAAACAATTTCTGCATGCCGTCACCGATGCCCGTCCCCGTCACCCCGCCCGATCCGAAGGAAATCAGCGACTGGATGAGCTGGAAGCCGGTATTGTCCGCGTCTTTCCAGGGATCCAGAAATGCCGTCAGACGTGCCATCCGGTAGCCTTTGTGCATGATCAGCCAGACGCCTATGGGGATAAAGGCCGCGCCCAGAAACATCAGATGGGTGATCCGGGAACCGGCCAGAGACAGCATCAGAAGCAGTATCGATGCGATAATGACGACGGTGCCGAAATCAGGCTGGAGAATAATCAGCCCCATGATGACAGCCGTCACCGACAGGGGAATCAGCACACCCCGGCTGAATTTTTTGAGATGATGCACCTTGCGGGTCAGCAGATGCGCCAGAAAAATCACCATGGCCACTTTGACCAGTTCGGTCACCTGAAACGAAAACACGCCCATATTGAGCCAGCGGGTCGCGCCGCCTCTTCTGATCCCGACATGCGGGATGAAAAGCAGCAGCAGTAGAACAACGGAGACAATCACGCCGGGATAAGCCACCTTCTTTAATTGCTCATAAGGAATCTTGGTCATGACAATCATCAGGATCAAACCGGTAAAAACAAAAAACAAATGTTTCTTGAGAAAAAATTGCCCGTCTTTGAATTTTTCCATGGCCAGAATGGAACTGGATGAATAAATCATCGCCGTGCCCACCGTCACCAGAATTAAGGTGACGAGCAGCAAAATGATATCCGGCGTATTGGTTTCTTTTTTCTGAGCTGCTTCCATTTAAAGATTCCCGACCATTTCCTTAAAAAATTTTCCTCGCTCCTTGTAATTGGCAAACTCATCAAAGCTTGCGCATCCCGGTGACAACAGCACGATGTCCCCGGGCCGGGCGTCACGGCGGGCGCGCTGCACAGCCGCTTCAAGCGTCGGCTCCTTGCTGATCGGCACCTGCTTGCCCAGCTGTGGGGAAATTAGGTCGCGCGCCTCGCCAAACAGGATGACCTGTCTTGTTTTTGATTGCAGCAGGGGCTGCAGCGCTTCAAAATTTCCATCCTTGTCCCGCCCCCCCAGCAGTAAAATAACCGGCGTGTCGAAAGTCTGAAGCGCGCGGACAACGGCATCCACATTGGTGCCCTTGGAATCATCGTAATATTTAACCGCATGCTTTTCACCGGCAAATTCGATGCGATGCGGCAAACCGTGAAACCCCGATACGGCTTCGATAATGCTCTGCTGAGAGCAGCCGCAGAAACGGGCGGCCGCCACCGCCGCCATGACATTTTCCGCGTTGTGCAAACCGGGAAGCGCAATCATCCCCAAAGGATAGCGCTCGCAGGAGCCGTCCGGCCGGCGGTCAATGATAAAATCATCCTGTAAAAATATTCCCGCATCCAGCTTTCGTTTTGAACTGAAAGCAATGACCTGCGCGTGGATCGACGAAGCCAGCCCTTGTTGTGCTTCATCGTCAGCGTTGAGAATCGCCAGATCATTCCCCTTCTGATGTTCAAATATGCCGGCTTTGACGCGCCGGTATGCTTCGAATGATCCGTGGTAATTGACATGATCGCAGGTGATATTGAGCAGTATGGCGGCATGTGGACGGAATGTCCCGGTCCATTGAAGCTGGAAGCTGCTGATTTCGGCGACAATAAAATCATCGCTCTGCGGGGTTCCGGCATATTCAATTAAAGGATTGCCGATATTCCCGCCGACAAATACTTTCTTTCCGGCATGCGCCAGAATTTTTCCCAGCAATGTGGTGGTAGTGGTTTTGCCGTTGGTGCCGGTGACGGCAATGATCGGTGTTTTGATAAAACGATAAGCCAGCTCGATTTCACTGACGATCGGAATCTTCTTTTTTTGCGCGGCTGTTAAAATGTCATGGTAGGGAGGAATTCCCGGCGACGGCACAACCAGATCGACGCCGTCCAGCGCCGACGCATCATAACTGCCGACGGTCAGCCACGGTTCGGAAGCCAGCTGTTCAAACGCCTCTCCCCATTGACCCTGCGGTTTTTCATCGACGGCCACAACCGTCGCCTGCCTGCCGCCCAGAAACCCTGCTACGGCAATGCCTGTTTTACCCATGCCGATAACGGCTATTTTCTTTTCTGAAAGGTCCATACTTCCTCTATCGTAACTTCAAGGTCATAATCGCCACCAGCGCCAGCAGTATCGATATGATCCAGAACCGGACAATCACCTTCGGCTCCGCCCAGCCTTTGAGTTCAAAATGATGGTGAATCGGCGCCATCCGGAAAATCCGTTTGCCGCCCGTCAGTTTGAAATAGCCGACCTGAAAAATAACGGAAAAAGTTTCCATCACAAAAACACCGCCGACAATCGCGAGCAGGATTTCCTGTTTGGTGATCACAGCTACCGTACCCAGCGCGCCGCCCATCGCGAGCGATCCGACATCCCCCATAAATATTTCCGCCGGATAGGAATTAAACCATAAGAAGCCAAGCGCCGCGCCCATCAAGGCGCCGCAGAACACCGACAATTCTCCGGCGCCCGGCACATAAGGAATCTGCAGATAACCGGCCACTTTCACGTTGCCGGCAAAATAGGCAAACATTAAATATGTTGCAAAACAAATGATTGCGGGCCCCGTCGCCAAACCGTCGAGGCCGTCCGTCAGGTTCACGGCGTTGGCCGCGCCGACGATGATAAAAACGCAAAGCAGAATGTATCCCCAGCCGATATTGGGTAAAACCGTCTTGAAGAACGGAATCGTAATCTGCGTATTGAATCCGGGCTTGAAATACAAAATCACGCCGACAAACAGGGCAATGGCAATCTCAGCGGCAAGCCGCGTTCTTCCGGAAATACCACGGGAGCTTTTACCGGCCAGCTTCCGGTAATCATCCATAAAACCAATCAGACCAAAGCCGATCGTAACGAGCAGCGTAAGCCAGATATAGCCCACAGCCAGATTGGCCCAGAGGATCGTGGAAATAACGACGGCGAAAATTATAAGGATCCCCCCCATCGTGGGCGTTCCCTTTTTTACTAGATGCGTCTGGGGCCCGTCTTCGCGGATCTGCTGATCAATCTGCATGTCCTGCAGGGTGCGGATCAGCCAGCGCCCCATCACCAGACAAATCAGCAAAGCCGTAATCGAAGCAAAAATCGTCCTAAACGTGATGTAACGAAACACGTTAAAGAATGAAAAGGTTGCATGGAAAGGATATAAAAATTCGTAAATCACTTTTCTTCTCCCTGCCTGCCTTTTGCTCCGGCGTCGCCGACATCTTCACGGATTCTCGCGACAATCCTGTCCATCTTCATCCGGCGGGATCCTTTGACCAGAATCCAATCATTTTTGTGCAACTGTTTTTTCAAGAAAGACAGGGCCTCTTCATCATTATTTAAAAACATAACTTGTTCCTTCGCCAATCCGCCTTCCAGGGCGCCCGCCGCCGTTATGTCCGCAAAGTCCCCCTGAAGAAAAACAGCCTTCACCCCGATTGTCGCCAGCAGCATTCCGACCCGCCGATGCATCTCGGGGGCTGAGTCGCCCAATTCCAGCATATCGCCCAGAAACACGAAAGCGTTGTGTGAATTTTTTAAATCCTTCAGAGTCAACAGGGCTTCCCGCACGGATGCGGGATTGGCATTGTAGGCATCATTAATCAGATACGCGCCGTTTCGCAGTTTAAAAATCTCCATGCGTCCGCTGACTGCCTGAAATGCAGTCAGGCCGCGCCGAATGGAGTCGGAATGGATGCCGCAGGCCAGAGCCGCCGCCGCGGCAGCCATCGCGTTGTAGATATTGTGAAGGCCGGCAACTTTCATATCCACCCTGTGCGCACTGCCACCCATCAACAGATTAAAGCTCATCCCGCTGTCGCCGTTTTTCCGGATATCGGTCACGCTGACATCGGCACCGGCGCCCATGCTGAAGGTAACCCGGCGCCCGGACCATCGTTTGACCACCTGGCCAACCGCTTCGTCATCCAGATTAACAACCGCAATTCCGGAAGGCGCCATATAAAAAAACAAATCGCCTTTTTCTTCGCGCACAACATCCACCGTACCGAATCCCGCCAGGTGCGCGGGTCCGACGTTGGTAATGAGTCCGATGTCCGGCGCGGCGATTTGCGTCAGTCTTTTAATTTCGCCGCGCGTGTTGGTTCCCATTTCCAGAACGGCAATTTCGTGCTGTGAGGTCATGCGGAAAATCGTCTGCGGCAATCCGATCAGATTGTTTAAATTTCCTTCCGTTTTGAGAACTTTTCTTTCCTGCTCCAGAATGCCCGACAGCATTTCCTTGGTGGTCGTTTTGCCTGAAGAACCGGTCAGTCCGATCACGGGAATG
Organism: Deltaproteobacteria bacterium HGW-Deltaproteobacteria-6; assembly: GCA_002840435.1. Lineage (NCBI taxonomy): Bacteria > Deltaproteobacteria > Deltaproteobacteria bacterium HGW-Deltaproteobacteria-6. Next base: position 110,902 of record PHAT01000007.1, on the reverse strand, counting down.
GAAAAACGTTTACGGTGCGCGTGCGCCAGATCACCCAGAGCCTGCAGCGTATCTTCCACCTCAATGATGCCGGCAGACGGCTTCATGCCGTCCCGGTTGATTCTATGGATATCGGAAACCATGACACAGGCCGCGCCGTCGTCCACGGCTTTCTGCACAAAGGCATGGCCGTCAAAATTTTCTCCGGCAAGCGCGATAAAAAGATTGCCTTTGCACACTTTTCTGGAATCCGTGGAAACACCGTAAACGTTGGTTTCCCTGTTTCCGGCAATCAGACGGCCGCCCGTTGCGGTAAGAACCTCGGCCAGGGAGAATACGGGAGACACAACCGTCGAAAATTCTGCAGACCGGACCTGCAGGGCCTCAGCAGCAACCACACGGTCGTCAAACGGAATTTTCTGCGTTCCCAGAATCTGATAATCTTCGTGTCCTTTTCCGGCTATCAAAACAATATCCCCAACCCCGGCTAATTTAATTGCGGCGTGAATGGCGGTCTTCCGGTCGGCAATCACCGTGTAAACGTGCCTGCCCTCCGTGAATGCCAGTTGGCTCGACGGCATTTCTCTTATTTTTTGCCGGTCGATCCCCGCCTCTATTTCGCCGATAATTGCCAGAGGCTCTTCTTTACGCGGGTTATCGGACGTAACAATAGTTAAATCGCTGTATTGCGTTGCCGTCTTGCCCATCAACGGTCTCTTGGCGCGGTCACGATTACCTCCACAGCCGAAAACAGTCAATATTCTTTTTTGCTTTAATTGATCTAAATTGATCAACACCTGTTTCAAGGCATCCGGCTTGTGGGCGTAATCCACAAAAACATGAATACCGGCAGACGTTTCCACCTTTTCCAGACGACCCGGAACGGAGGTTAAATTTTTAATCCCCGCTTCAATCGCCTGCGGGGCCACGTCCAGGACAGAGGCGGTGGCTGCGGCGGCCAGAATGTTGGACAGATTGAATCTGCCGATCAGCCCGGAGTCCACGGTCAGCCTTTTCCCGGCCAGAACAATCCCGGCCCGGATACCATCCAGTGTGATGGCCTCGCCGTAAGCGGTCACACCGCTGTCTTTTTCCAGGCCGTAAGACAAAGCGGGAATCCGGATTTCATCAAGCAGCCTCCGTCCCCATGGATCGTCCGCGTTGATGACGGCCTTTTGCTGACGGTTCTTTTTGCTCAGCGGCAGAATCCCGGTAAATAGTCTTTTTTTAGCCCGGAAATAGTCTTCCATATCTTTATGGTAATCCAGATGCTCCGGACTGAGATTGGTGAAAACACCCAGATCAAAGTCGCAATCATCAACTCTTCTTAAATCCAGCGCATGCGATGATACTTCGGCAATGACATGCGTCACGCCGGCGCCTGCCATCTCGCTCAGAATTTTTTGCATCTCAAAAGATTCCGGCGTGGTGTTCGGCGCGGGAATGGCTTTGCCGCTGTAACGGTAATTCACCGTCCCTAAAACACCGCAGCGAAAACCGGCGGCCGTCAAAATCGATTCCAGCAGATAGGATATGGTGGTCTTCCCGCTGGTTCCGGTAATGCCGATGAGCGTCAGCCTTGAAGACGGATCGCCGAAAAAATTTTTTGCGAGCATCCCCAGCGCGCGGCGGCTGTCGGACACTGCGATGGCGATGATTCCGTCCGGCACATTAATTTTTTTCTGATGGACAATGAAACGCGCGCCCCGTTCAAGGGCCTGACCGATAAAATCGTGGCCATCATGGGCCAATCCGGGAATTGCGACAAACAACGAGTCCGGTTTGCATTGATCCGCGGCATAGCAGACCGATGAGACATTGCCACACAACAAAGTCTTGTCATCGATCGTTTCTATTCCATTGAGTAATTGCCGCAGTTCCATCACGCCTCAGTTTTTAATCTCAAATACGACTTTGCACACACGCTCATCGCCCAAAACCGAACCCGCTCCCGGGGCCTGACTAACCGCCCAGCCATTGCCTGATACCTGCAGTTCGATTGACCGGGATTTTGCTCTCTTTAACGCCTCACGAATCGTCAGCCCCGTAAAGTCCGGCATGCTGGCGTCATCATCCATTCCCGCTGCTGTTATGTCCTCTGCCAGCGATTTATCCGCCTCGACCAACCGCAGCTGGTTTGGCTGTAAAGGCTCAAATACCGGTGTCTCCCGAATGTTCGTTTTAAAACAGTTGAGAATCTGTTCGCCGATATTTTTAAAAACCGGTGCGGCGGCTACACCGCCCCACTTGTCGCGCTGCGGCTCATCCAGCATGACGAGAATGGCCACCTGTGGATTATCGGAGGGGAAGAATCCGATAAAGGACGTGCGCACCCTCTCCGATGAATACCCGCCACGGGCAAAATCAAATTTCTGCGCGGTCCCGGTTTTGCCGGCAACGGCGACATTTGTAATATGGGCCCTTTTACCGGTGCCGTCTTCGGCCCCGACGACTTCCGTCAGCATGGCCGTCAAATGTTTTGCCGTATCCTGCGACACAACCCGGCGCACGGTTTCCGGAGCGTACATTTTAATCGGGTTGTTATTTTTGTCAGTAAGCCCTCGCACGATGTAAGGTTTCATCAACACCCCGCCATTGGCGATGGCCGACATGGCGGTAATGAGCTGAATGGCGGTAACCGAAATGCCCTGGCCGAAACCGATGTTTGCCGTGTCCACCTTGGTCCAGCGCTTTACAGGCATTAAAACCCCGGCAGCTTCACCGGATAAATCAATTCCCGTTCTGGAACCAAACCCGAAATTTTTAATATAGGAATAGAATTTTTCCCGGCCGAGTTTTTCCGCGATTTTCGCGGAACCGATATTGCTGGAGTACTTCAGAATATCGCGCACGGGCAGATAGCCGTGACGTTTCCGGTTGGCCTCGCGAATCACCCGGTTGGCAATTTTATAATTGCCATTCTCACAATAAAACCGATCCGACTCTTTGACAACTTTCTCTTCCAGGGCGGCGGCGACCAGAAAAGGCTTAAAGGTTGATCCGGGATCAAAGGAGTCCGTGATCGCACGGTTTTTCCAGGACTCAGATGTCAGCCCCTTGATATTGTTGGGATTGAATCCTTTCTCGTTGGCCAGCGCCAGAATCTCGCCCGTTTTAGGATCCATGACAATCGCCACACCGCCTTTTGCCCCCTTGCTGAGCACGGCTTCTTTCAGATGTGTTTCCACCAGATACTGGATGCGGCTGTCGATAGTCAGAACCAGATTGGCGCTGTCACCTTTGGCGGAGTTGGCGTGTTCAACATGCAGGAAAAGTTTTTTTCCTTTGGCGTCTCTGGCCCAGGTCAGTTTTCCCGGCGTCCCCTTTAAATGCGTATCATATTTCTTTTCCAGTCCTTCCAGCCCCTCAGCGTCAAAACCGGAAAACCCGATTAAATGAGCCGCCAGTTGCCCGTTGGGATAAAACCGCTTCGGTTCCTTAATCAGAAAGACGCCTTCAATATCCGCCGCCTCCACCTGAGCCGCCTGCTGCTGAGAAATCTTTCTGGCCAGCCAGCAGAAGCTCTTCGGTTCGGAGATTCTTTTAAAAACGGTGGATTGATCGAGATTCAGAATAGCCGCCACCTGACGGGACACCTTTACCTGATCGTTGATCCGGGTGGGATCGGCGCATACGGAATCCGCCAACACCGACATGGCCAGTTTTTCGCCGTTGCGGTCATAAATCATGCCCCTTTCGGACTGAATGGGCAACGTGGTGATATGCTGCCGGACGGCCAGCCTTTTTAATTTTTCACCGGACAAGACCTGCAATTGAAAAGCGCGGGACAATAAAGCAATAAACAAAATCAAAAAAATCGCCAGAATGCTGGCCAGCCGGAACTTCAGCCATTTCTTTGAGTCTGCCGCCATACTCACTTCCCCGTTTGTTTTAAGACAATCACCTGCTCCGCAGAGGGATAAGACATCCGCAACTTATTGCGGGCGATATCTTCAATTCTCTGCGGCGCTTTAAGCATTGCTAATTCCAGTTTCAGTTTCTTCTGTTCTTCGAGTAAATTTTCTTTGGCATTCAATGCTGCGGCAATATCATACTCCATCTGGGTCATGCGGATGTGCGAACCGACATAAATCAGCGCAACAAACATCAGGACAAGAGCCACCACGATAAAGGTCGGATACTTAACACCGAAAGTAGCGGCGGCAGGTTCTTTAACAGGCCTGTTCCGGACAATGGGCTGGGTTCCCAGCGTCTGCTCCATCTTAAATCCTCTCTGCTATGCGCAGCTTCGCGCTGCGGGCCCGCGGGTTTTGCCGGCACTCCAAGACGGAGGGCACCACCGCTTTGCGTGTTAAAACTTTTACGGAAGCCTGCTTGTGACAAACACAGTAGGGAATGTCCTTCGGACAAACGCAGGTCGCCGCCAGATCGCGAAAAGTATTTTTAACAATGCGGTCCTCGAGCGAGTGAAAGGAAATCACTCCGATGCGCCCGCCCGCGGAAAGCGCGCCGATGGCGCCTTCTATCCCCGGAACGATGGAATCGAGCTCCTGATTAACCGCTATTCTTAGTGCCTGAAAAGTTCGAGTGGCGGGATGAATCTTTTGATGCTTCATGCCCTGCGGCATGACTTGCGCAACAAGACCTGCCAGCTCCACCGTTGTTTCAATCGGCGAGGTCTGCCTTTTTCGCAATATCGCCCTGGTGATTCTTGCAGCCATTCTTTCTTCCCCGTATAACCTGATAATCTTTTCCAGCTCAGTTGGCGCGAAATGGTTGACAATATCATAAGCGCGAAGCTTCAAGTCCTGATCCATTCGCATATCCAGCGGCGCGACCTTACTGAAACTGAATCCCCGGTGCGCCGCATCCAGTTGATGGGAAGAAACGCCTAAATCCAGGAGCACGCCATCAACTTTTTCAATATGCAATTCTTCCAGTACCTGTCTCAGATCGGCAAAGTTTGCCTTGACGAGGATGACGCGCGATCCGAATGGCGCCAGTCTCTCGCGGGCCGCAGTAAGCGCGTCCGCATCGCAATCTATTCCGATCAGCTTGGCTTCGGTCTGCTCCAGAATCGCACTGGCATGCCCCGCGCCGCCGATCGTGCCGTCCACGTAAGTACCGGTTTTATTCACCACCAGCCACGACAGCGCTTCTTCCCGCATTACCGGCTCGTGAGAGAAGTCGGCGCTCATGATCATATTCCCAGATCAGCGGCGATGTCGTTGTCTTTGTCTACTTCGCTACCGGATGATTTCATTTTTTCCTCAAACCGGTCTTTGGGCCAGATCTCTATATTCTTCAGCATTCCTGCCAGGATGATATCTTTTTCCAGTTTCGCATATTCGCGTAAGGTCGGCGGAATCAGCACCCGCCCCTGACTATCCAGATTGCAGTCCACGGCTCCGGACATAAAGAAACGCTGAAAATCACGAAACCCCTTGTTCAGGATGGGCTTTTGTGCTACTTTTTCCTCAATGATGCGCCATTCGGCAAAGGGGAATACAATTAAATATCCGTCCCAGTTCGTAACGACCATTCTATTGTCATATTTTTCCGCGAATATGTCGCGGAACTTGGACGGGAAGATGATTCTCCCTTTTTCATCAATGCTGTGATGATATTGGCCACGAAAATCAGACACCAGAACCCCTCCACAATAAGCCACTTTACTCCACGTGGCTGACTATAGAGAGGGAAAATGGCTTTGTCAAGAAAAAAATGAATCTTTTTTCTAATCAAATAACTTAAAATCACTGAGAAAACAGGAAATGTCCAAAGATCGGAATAACCGATTTATGTGAAAGATTATTCGGTCAGCCTGGAAAGCCTATTGATTCGATGCGGATAACGCGGAAAAGCAGATGGGAATAAATATAAATAAATAATTATATTATATATTTAGGCAACAAACCGATTTAATTACCGGTTGCTTCCTTCATTCGCCCGTTCGGGTGACGCTGCGAAAACGGTTCACGGCATTGTTATGATCATTCAGGGATGCTGAAAAAAAGTGTGTGCCATCTTTTCGAGAAACAAAATAAAGGTAACCAACCTCCGCAGGATTGAGAACCGCCTGAAAGGAATCCAGCCCGGGATTGGCAATGGGCCCCGGAGGCAATCCCCTGATAACATAAGTATTGTAAGGAGATTCTCTTTTATAATGGCTTCGCAGAACTTTCCCATTGAAATCTTTCAGATCGTAAACAGCAGTCGGGTCGCTCTGGAGTGGCATTCTCTTTTTCAAGCGGTTATAGAAAACAGCTGCGATCACCGGCTTTTCGGCGGAATACCCGGTTTCTTTCCCGACCAGCGAGGCCAGCGTGACAAACTGATGAAGTGACAGGCCTTTTTGCTGCGCTTTGTTGATCATTTCCGGTGTAATTTTACGCCAGAAACGATCCACCATAACCCGTGCAATCTGCCTTGTACTCATGGAACGATTCAAAAAATACGTATCAGGAAAGAGATACCCTTCAATCGAACCGCCCGGAACTTTCATGGATGATAAAAACTCCTTATTCTCCGCCAGTTCAAAAAAGGCTTTTTCATCGATCAGCTTGTATTCTTTGAGACGCGCGGCAATCTCCTTCAGCGAATAATCCTCATGAATCGTTACAATATAATTTTTAATATCCCCGTGGATAAGTTTATCAATCATTTCAGACGGGGAAAGCGACGTGTTAAACTCGTATTCACCGGCGCGAATAGACCGGATGCCCCTTTTGACCGCGGCTACGCCATAGAACAGAAGTCTGTTTTCAACCAAACCGGCGTCACTGAGAATGTTTGTCACCTCAATAAAACCGGCGCCTGTCGGGATATCGACCAATACGACCCTGGCTTTCGCCACATCAATCGGCGCTTTCGCATAAATGAGCAGACACGTTCCCAGCACAATTGCCGCGATACCGGGCAGTATAAAAGCGTAAAATAAAGCTTTTTTTGCATTTTTTTTCATGTTTCGCACACAGCATTTCTGAAAATAATTGAAACAGCGAACAGGCGGGGATAAAAACCATCCGGCCTATGATTTGTCGGCGCAATCCAGATAGTTTTGCAGAATCAGACAAGCCGCCAGCTGATCCACTTTTTCTTTTCTTTTTTGCCAGCGGACGCCGGATGAAATCAGTATTTCTTCAGCATCCTTCGTGGACATCGTCTCTGACCATTTTATCACCGGCAGGGAAAATGTTTTATTGAGCAGGCGGGCAAACCGGTTGACCTTTTCACACTGAATCCCTTCGGAACCATCCAGCCGCAGAGGGTAGCCAATCACAATACTCTCCACAGAATAATTTCGAATCCAATTATTCAAAATTTCCAAATCATGCTTCTTCGTTTTACGAACCAGTGTCGGCAGCCCCTGCGCCGTCATGCCCAGTTCGTCACAAACCGCCACACCGATTCTCTTTTCGCCGTAATCCAAACCCAGAATACGCAAAAAAACACCTCGTTTTTCTGTTATCTAACAATTCCAAAACGTATTTTCAAGAATTAAATCATGGCCCGTTTTTCACGTGCGTCTAAGCTGACCATGATTTCTCCATTATTTCCGGAAATATGATGTTGTGAAAAAGATGGGAGTTTGTTATTCCAGTCATCGTAAAAAATTGAGATAATGGAAAAAAGCATGCAACATTTTGTTTTGGGAACAGCCGGTCACGTGGATCATGGAAAAACCTCCTTAATCAAGGCTTTGACCGGTATTGATACCGACCGCCTCAAAGAGGAAAAAGAAAGAGGCATTACCATCGAACTGGGATTTGCCTCCCTTTCGCTTCCGTCCGGTCCTACGATCGGAATTGTCGATGTCCCGGGCCACGAAAAGTTTATCAAGCACATGGTAGCGGGCGCAGCCGGCATCGATATGGTCCTGATGGTCATCGCCGCAGATGAAGGCGTTATGCCGCAGACAAAGGAACATCTTCAGATCTGCTCGCTTTTGGGAATCACGACGGGACTGGTCGCTCTCACTAAAATTGACCTGGTGGAAAAAGACTGGCTGGATCTGGTGCGTTCCGAAATTGCCGACTATCTGAAAGGTACTTTCCTGGACGGTGCGCCCATCGTGCCGGTTTCGGCGGTAAAACAAACCGGCGTCCAGGAGCTGCTTACCGAAATGGATAAAATCGTCAGCCGCTTGAAAGATAAAAACGACGATGGTATTTTCCGCCTGCCGGTTGATCGTATTTTTACCATGAAAGGCTTCGGCACCGTCGTAACAGGCACACTGATTTCCGATAAAATCAAAGTGGGTGAAGACATCCAGATTCTGCCCGAAAACATTGCCGCGCGCATCCGGGGCATTCAAGTGCACAACGCATCCGTGGAAGAAGCTTTCAGCGGCCAGCGAACCGCCATCAATCTGCAGGGTATTGAAAAATCGACGCTGGAACGGGGCAATGTTCTGGTGCGGCCGCAAACGGTCTGGCCCACACAAAGGCTGGATGTGTTTTTTGAATACCTTTCCGCCAATACGCGGAAGCTGAAAAACCGGGCACTGGTCCGGCTGCACACCGGCACGGCCGAAATCATGACGCGCATTGTGCTGCTGGAAACAGACGAACTTGCGCCTGGTGAAAAATCTTTTGCCCAGCTTATCCTCGCCTGCGAGGATGTGGTCGTTGCAGGCGATCATTTTGTGCTGCGCAGCTATTCACCGGTCACCACGATCGGCGGCGGCCGGATTCTCGATCCGCTCCCCGGCAAACACAAAAGAAATAATAAAAAGATCCTGAATGATTTGCAGATCCTGCAAAACGGCGCATTGCCGGAAAAAATATCCGTTATGCTGGAACGGGCCGGTTTCGGCGGCATCAACATCCGGTCGCTCGCTTTTCGACTGGGTATGAATGTTAAAAAAATCCGGGAGGCGCTGGAAAAACTATTTTCCAGTCATCAGGCCATCCTGCTTTCAGGCGACGACACGACGGCTCTTTCCGTTCATTTGTATGCTCATCTGGAGGAGCTGCTGATGAAGAGTCTTGCAGACTACCACAAGAAAAATCCTTTGCAGGAAGGCATCTCCAAGGAAGAACTCAAGGCGGCGCTGGCCGCCGCGGTATCAGCCAAACTCTTTAACATGGTGCTCGCCAGTCTCGGCAAAAAAGAAGTCATCGTCAGCGATAAGGACAGCGTCCGGCTGGCCTCCCATCTTGTTCAGCTGGCCGGTGACGAGGACGCTCTACGTCAATCCATCGCATCGACTTATGCGCAGGCCGGATTGACCCCGCCGTCTCTTTCTGATGTCATCAACGGTTTCAAAGATCAAAAAACCAAGGCCCAAACCATTGTCAAGCTAATGATCAAAGACGGAGAGCTCATCAAGATCAATGAAGAGCTGTGCTTTGCACGCGAAGCGCTCGCCGGATTACGCGAAGATTACAAGGCTCAGCTTATCCGGGACAATCAGGCGACGCCGGCAACTTTTAAAGATTTGACGGGACTTTCGCGCAAATATATCATTCCGCTCATGGAATATTTTGACACAAGCAAACTGACCGTGCGCGTGGGAGATCACCGGATATTGAGAGAAAAACCCTCAGGGGCCGTTAAGAAATAACCACCCATGCGGGTGGCAAGACGACTGCATTTCTATCCATTGCGGCCCTTTATGCCGGTTATGATATTAAAAAATGCTGCAGTTATTCTTGAACAACGGCTGATACGAAAAACAGGAATATTTTTTTTAGAAAGGCGGTTCATTTGAAAACCAAAGAAATCTATCTTCAGGACATCAAGCCCGGCGATAAAATCGCTTCTTCATTTTTAGTCGCGGAAAAAAGCATGGCCTTCTCCCAGAAAGGGTCGGCCTATTTGAACGTCCGCCTCAAGGACAAAACGGGCGAAACGGACGGCAAGGTCTGGGATAACGCCGCAGAATGGGATCGCGTCTTTAAAAAAGGCGACATTATTTTTATCGAAGGACGGGCGCAGAGTTACCGCAATACGCTTCAGATATCCATCGTCACCATTAAGCTCTGCGCGCCGGAAGACACGGATCCGTCGGATTATCTGCCGGTCAGCAAAATGAACACCGAGGCAATGTTTCAGGACATCCTTGCTTACATCGGCACCATTTCATCCGAACCGTTAAAAAATCTTCTCACCGCTTTTTTTCATGACGAAAAAACGGCTGAACTTTTTCAGCGGGCGCCGGCGGCCAAAGGCTTTCATCACATTTATCTGGGGGGCCTGCTGGAGCACACGCTTTCCGTGGTGCGCCTGCTGGACCACGCAGCCCGGCATTATCCGCAATTAAACAGGGACCTGCTGATTGCCGGCGGGATGCTGCACGACATCGGCAAAATTTACGAATTCTCCTATGACGGCCTGATTGCCTACAGTGATGAAGGCCGGATGATCGGTCATCTGGTAATGGGCGTGGAAATGATCAACAAAAAAATGGAAGCCATCGCCGATTTTCCGCCGCAGCTCGCGCTCGAATTGCGGCATATCATTTTAAGCCATCACGGCGAATTTGAATACGGTTCGCCCAAACGCCCGAAAACCATGGAAGCGCTGGTCATTCATTTCATGGACGATCTTGACGCCAAGCTCAATGCATTTCAAAGCTTTGTGGCCGCCGACGCCGCCAATACCGAGTCCGACTGGACAGCCTATAACCGCTTTTTTGAGCGCTATCTTTTTAAAGGAAAGTAGGGAACGGTTTGAATGACCTGATGACCTGATGACCTGAAGGTCACGCGGGGTCACGCGACCATGCCTGCGGGCGGCAAGGCCGCTCCATGCAATTATTTATCCAGCACACCCCGTATTTTTTGCGAAAGGTCCGCCAGCTCAAACGGTTTTTGCATAAAACTGATAACGCCGCCCCGTTTCAGGATATCCTGCGCCTCGCCGTTGAGGCTGTATCCGCTGCAGAGAATAATTCTGGCGTCGGGATTTTCCGCCCGAATGGCATCAATAGCCGCTCCGCCGCCCAATCCCGGCATAATCATATCCATGATCACCAGATCGATGCGACCCGGATTGGCCCGGTAGACATCCACGGCATTTTCCCCGTTCTCAGCCGTCATCAAACGGTAACCTAACCCCTTGATCATTTCACCGACAACATCCATGATGCTCTTTTCATCATCCACAAGCAGAATGGTTTCCCGGCCCTGCAAAGTTGCTTTTTGGGGTTCGTCCTGCCGGACGACGTCTTTAAAGGAAGCGGGCAGATAGATATTGAAGGTTGCCCCTTTTCCTTTTTCGCTCTGAACATTGATGGCGCCCTTATGCCCTTTGATAATGCCATACACAGAGGCCAGTTCCAATCCGGTTCCTCTCACCACACCCATTTCCTTTGTGGTGAAAAAAGGTTCGAAAAGCCTCTCTCTGGTAATCTCATCCATGCCCACGCCCGTATCCTTAACGGTCAGTTTAACATAAGGACCCGGCTGTATATCCAGGCTCCGGACATGGGACCTCTCCAGCACCACATTCCTCGTTTTGATGTAAATTTCGCCGCCCCCGGGCATGGCATGCCAGGCGTTAACAAAAAGGTTCAGCAATACCTGTCCCATTTGCCCACGGTCCGCGTCCACAATCCACAAATCTTCCGCCAGATCCCGCTCCATAACAATTTCTTTCTTGGTGCGGCCGAACATGTCAGCGGATTTATCGACAATCTTATTGAGATTAACCGGCTTCACCTCATAGCGCCCGCCACGGGCGTATCCCAGAAGCTGTCGGGTTAAATCCGCACCGCTCCGGACATGAGATTCAATGGCCTTGAGCTGTGAATAATGGGAATGTCGCGGATCGGTATCCAGAAGCATCAGGGACGTATAACCCTGAATCCCCATCAGCAGGTTGTTAAAATCATGTGCGACGCCGCCGGCCAGTGTGCCGATCGCTTCCATTTTCCTGGCCTGATTGAGTTGTTCGCGCAGGCGTTCCTGTTCTTCTTCCATTTTTTCCCGCATCGTGACATCCCGGCCGATATTGCGGAAACCGACGGGGTTGCCTTTCGCATCACGGATCAGCGTCACGATGGATTCCACAGCCTTGGTGCCGCCGTCTTTGCAAAGAAGGCTGGCCGTATAAATTCTGGCGGGGATTCCGGTCCGGTAAATCCCGTTAAACGTTTTAAAGACCTGCTCGATTTCTTCCGGTGAAGCATAGCGCTGATGATGCCGCAGCTGCATGTATTCTCTGCGTGAATACCTCACCATCCGGTGCGCCGCCTCGTTGCAGAACGTACACCGGCCGCGCAGATCGAACTCCGCACAGGCATCTTCGATGCTTTCCACAAAATCACGATAACGCTCCCTCTCCCGCTCTATTTTCAGGCGCTCGGTCACATCACGGCCAATGCTGCGGAAGCCTGTCGGCATGCCGCTTCCATCGCGAATCAGCGACAGGGAAGATTCCATTGCTTTTATTTTTCCATCTTTGCATAAAATATTGGCCACAACCACATTGACAGGCAGTGCTTTGACATAGGTTTCATGAACCGTGTTGAAAATCTTGTCCGCTTCTTCCCGGTTGGGGTAGCGTTCATGATGGCTCAGGTGAAGCAGCTCCTCCAGGGAATAGCCCAAAGCCCGGACTGCCGCCTGATTACAGAAGGTACATTTGCCTTTTAAATCATATTCGGCGCAGACGTCTTCAATATTTTCAAAAAATTCCCGATAGCGTTCCTTCTCCTGTTCTATTTTCTTACGTTCCGTAATATCACGGCCGATGCCGCGATAGCCGGTGACCTTACCCGCCGGATCGCGGATCAGTGAAACCGAAGCCTCATAATCACGAATTTCCCCATCCCTGCGTAATATCTTATACTCCAGTATTTTTGAGGGAATATTATTCCTGTACATTTCATCATATAAACGAAAAACGTATTTGCCGTATTCCCGGCTGACATGTCGCCGAAAGCGATCCAGTTTCAAAAATTCATCCCGCGAATATCCGAAAATAGCGGGCAGACCTTCATTGCAGAAAATGATATCACCCTGCAAATCAAACTCATAGCAGCCATCACTGATGTTATCGATGAAAGTACGGTGCCGTTCGCGTTCGGCTTCCATTTTTTTCCGTTCGGTCAAGTCGCGGGCTATATTACGGAAACCGACGGGATTTCCCTGAGCGTCGCGGATCAGCGATATAGAGCATTCCAGCGTCTTGACGGATCCGTCTTTGCAGAGCATATCGACCACAATAAGATCGGCCGTCATACCTGTCCGGTAAATTTCCCTGAAGACAGCCAGAACTCTGTCCGCTTCTTCCGCGGTCGCAAAGCGGTCACGGTGGGGCCGCTGTATGTATTCCGCCCTGGTGCTGCCTATCAGGGAGTAAGTCGCTTTGTTGCAGAATGTGCAGCGTCCTTTAAGGTCATACTCCGCGCAACCGTCAGCGGCGTTTTCCACAAAGTCCCGGTACCGTTCTTCGCTCATCCGGAAGCTGCACACCTCCTCTTTGAGTTTTTCGAGCTCAGAGCGAAGAGCCGCCAGTTCTTCAATCAGCTGCCCCTTTGTCTTTTTATCGTTTTTCATGATCATCGATGTCCGGTGTTAATTTATTTTCAGATTTGCCAGCGACGCTTCCAGATGCTTCCGGGCCAGGGCCGGAGGTTTCACGGCCCGGGGTGTTGTTCCGAATGCGTCGATATTGTTCAGCTCGGCCATGACATTTCGAAAACCGGCATCAAAAGAGAAGGCGTGAACCGGCTTATTGAAATTAATCTCCCGGCCATACCTGGAAACGAATGAAGCCACTTGCTGATTAATCAGAATACCGTTATCGGCATTGCCGTCCTGGTCCAGTGTCTGCAAAACAACACAGATATTGACCACACGCTGATCGAAAGTATTGGTCGCGTCCGGCACAATATCCAGCGGGGTGACCCTTGGCTTGCCTTTCGTGCAGCCAAGGGTCAGGGCGCCGATAGAAAACGTAACGGTTTCACCAGTCCGGTATTCAAAGGCGCCATCGGCACGGGTTACGCCTTTAATGGTTGATGTAGAGTAGTTTATTCCGCCAACCGGACCATCCACGAAAACACCCGTTAAAACAACCGGCGGAACACTGACACCGGGGCCGGCACCGGGGCCGGAACCGGGATGAGGACTGCAACAGATAACCAGTGCAGCCAGAAAAATGACTGCCCCCGGCAAGACAATAAACCGTGCCCGCCCATTTGATTTCTTCGTCACGCCTGCCCCCCTCTTCCCATTTCAGGTGATCCGTTTACCGAGCGCATCCGCCGCCGGTCAGCGATATTTGCAGCCTCCGCGCTTCCGGCAACAGACAGCCGGCCGTGCAGATTTCAGTACAGTCTCCGTCACACGGTTCGACATGAACCGTAACGGTTGTCGCAGGAAATTTATCCATAATAACATGTTTGAGTTCACGGGTAATACCGTGGGAAGATTCGACCGTCATCTGCGGATCAACCTTGATATGAAATTCGATAAAACGGAAATTACCGGCTTTGCGTGTCCTTAATTGATGATAACCGTGAATATCGGACTTATGGCCGGTAATCACGTCAACGATCCACCCCTCTTCATCCGGAGGCAGCTTCACATCCATCAGGTCAGCGAGCGCCTGGGAGGTTAAATCGTAGGCCGCCTTCAATATAAACACCGCCACGAATATCGCCGCCACCGGATCCAGCCAGTGAATCCGCGGATCGACAAAAAAGAAATGGCCGATCCAGATAATGCCCAGGCTGACCATAACGCCCATGGAGGTATAAACGTCGGTTCGCAAATGCCAGGCGTCGGCCTGCAAGGCAATGGAGTCGGCCTCTTTGCCGACGGCAAAGAGCCTTCGGGATACAAAAAAATTCAGGGCCGCGGACAAAAACATTACGGCAACACCCCAGCCGGGCGATTCCACTTCCTGCGCGGAGGTCAGTTTCTTGAGCGCCTCAAATACAATCCAGAAGGCCGCAATAAAAATCAAAACCGCTTCGGTCAAGCCGGAAATGCTTTCGACTTTGCCGTGGCCGAAAGGATGATCATCATCCGCGGGAATATGTGATTTTTTTACGGAGAACATGGCAATGATCGCCGCCAGTAAGTCCATACCCGAATGAATCGCCTCGGAAATAATAGAAACCGATCCGATCAGCGTGCCGACAATAACTTTGAAGATCACCAGGATGGAGTTAGATGCGACCGACAACATCGCCACACGTTCTTTACGCTGCTGCATGGATGCCAATGGACGATCCTCCCGATTTTGAATATTTCTTTCTTACATAGCACGACCGATGAGTATTTTCCCATGAATTTTTAGCATCCGCAGCACAGGGATTTGCTTTGCACGGACGAGAAATTATGGTACGCAACGGGCCGCAAATGGTTCAAAACGTTATGAATAAAAAATTTCTTCATTCCCCTTTTCAGACCGTTTCTGCCCGGGATTGGCGCGACTGGCGCTGGCAATTTCAAAACCGCATCACATCCATGGCAGGATTGGCCGGGATTCTGGGCAAGCAGATGCCCCGGACGGAAAAACTGCGTCCGGTTCTTTCATCCTATCCGATGGCAATCACGCCTTATTATCTGTCGCTGATTCAGGAAGGCGATGAAAACGACCCCCTCACCATCCAGTGCATCCCCGATATAAGGGAAATTTCAGTGTTACCCAACTGTTCGGAAGATCCTCTGAATGAAGACCGGTATATGCCCGCGCCGAAACTGATCCACCGCTATCCCGACCGCGCTCTGGCCATCGTCACCAAAACCTGCGCCACTTATTGCCGGCACTGCAATCGCAAGCGTTTTTGGAAAACCCCGGAGACATCCCCCTTAAAAAGCCGTTTGGCAAAAATGGTCCGCTACGTTGCAGACTCGCCTGAAATCCGGGAAGTCATTCTCTCCGGGGGCGACCCGCTTATTTACGACGACGAAAAACTGGAAATGATCCTGGCCGCGTTTGCGGCCATACCGCATGTGGAGATATTGCGCATCGGCAGCCGGATGCCGGCGGTTTTGCCGATGAGGATCACAAAAGACCTTTGCCGGATGCTCAAACGTTACCGGCCGTTATGGTTTAACACCCAATTTAATCATCCGTCGGAAATCACATCGAATGCCGCGCGCGCCTGCAACATGCTCCAGGAAGCGGGCATCCCGGTTTCCAATCAGTCGGTCCTGTTAAAAGGCGTCAATGATTCATCTGCCGTCATGGAACGCCTGTTATATGGTTTGCAAAAGATATCTGTCCGTCCTTATTATCTTTTTCACTGCGAACCGGTGAAAGGATGCGGGCATTTCCGCACGGATAGATCAACCGGACTGGCCATGATAGAGACCCTCCGCGGGCGCTGCTCCGGTCTGTCCCTGCCTCAATACGTGGCGGATCTGCCGGGCGAAGCCGGAAAAGTCCCTCTTTTGGCCCTGTCGGAAACGATGAAAAAGAATTTTGATAAACATCAAGATTTTTTTGACTTTTTTTAATAATTGGATTAGGAAAGGCCTCAAATAAATCCTAACAATTTAATGGATGAGGAGAAACAAGTAATATGTACGCCGCAAGTGATTTAAGAAAAGGTTTGCGCCTGAAAATCGATGGTGATCCCTACGTGATTACCGAATTCAATTTTGTAAAACCCGGTAAAGGGCAGGCGCTGTATCGCACCAAGCTCAAGAACATGATCAACGGGAATCAGTTCGAACGCACATTCCGCTCCGTAGACAACTTTGAACCGGCCGACCTGCGCGAAAAGAAAATGCAGTATCTCTACAAAGAAGGCGATAAATACTGCTTCATGGACAACGAAAACTACGAGCAGGTTTATCTGACGGAAGCACAGGTTGACGAGGCGGTCAATTACATGACCGACAATATCGAAGTCGAAATCCTGCTTTTCGAAGACCGGCCCATCGGCATCAGCCTGCCTAATTTTGTTGAATTGTTTGTCACGGAAGCAGAACCCTGGGCCAAAGGCGATACGGTCTCCGGCGCGACTAAACCGGTTAAAGTACAGACCGGCGCGACTATCCTGGTCCCGACCTTTGTCTCCGAGGGAGAAAAAATCCGCATTGACACGCGCACCGGAGAATACCTTACCCGCGTTAAGGGATAAAGTTGAACACATTCCATCAGGATGATCAATTCTATCTGGCGCGCAAGTCGCAAACCCTGCAACTGCGCGCCAGATTTATTCAAAGCCTCCGTCAGTTCTTTATTCAACAAGATTTTCTGGAAGTCGAAACCCCTGTTCGAATTCCCTCCCCCGCCCCGGAAGAACATATTGAAGCCATCGGCTCAGACAACTGGTTTTTGCAGACCTCTCCCGAGCTTTGCATGAAAAGACTTCTGGCTGCGGGTTATCCCCGAATTTTCCAGTTTTGCAAATGCTTTCGCGCCGATGAAAGAGGCGGCCGGCACCTGCCGGAATTCACGATGCTGGAATGGTACGTAGCTGGCTTTAGCTATGTTCAACTCATGGATCAATGCGAAAACCTGCTCATCAACACATTGAAGGACATGGGCCATCCGCGGGACATCATCCGGCAAAACAAAACCATCCGCTTTGCGCCGCCCTGGGAAAGAATCACCGTAGCCGACGCCTTTTCCAGATATGCACCCGTCAGTTTGCAGGAAGCTCTGTCGAAAGATCAGTTCGACGAAATTTTAGTCGAACATGTTGAACCGCGGCTTGGCTGCAAGCGTCCAACCTTCCTCTATGATTACCCGGCCCAACTGGCGGCTCTGTCCAAAATAAAAAAGGATGATCCAACCGTCGCGGAACGCTTCGAACTCTACATCGACGGTCTGGAACTGGCCAACGGCTTTTCGGAATTGACCGATCCGGTCGAACAGCGCAAACGATTCGAGGAAGCCTCCGCGAAGCGGGCCGCAAAGCACTGGGCGCGCTATGCCATGCCGGAAAAATTTCTTCATGCCCTGAATGCCATGCCCGAAGCCGCCGGCATCGCGCTGGGCATCGACCGCCTGGTCATGATCCTGTCCGATGCGGCCGTCATTGATGATGTCGTCGCCTTTCCTCCGGAAGTACTGTAACCTTTTGGCAAAAAGATGTATTGACAAGCCCTTTTTTTTCCTTTAGGTTACATCGCAAATTTCAATACCATTTTTGGAGATTAAAAAGTGAAAGATATTGGCTCTTTAGATATGGGAAGCAATTTTCATGGCTCTCTTTTGGGCATGATTTTAGATGCCGGGTTGATGGTCAAATTTGTTTTGCTGATCCTGCTCGTTCTCTCCGTCATTTCCTGGACGATCATTTTTCTGAAATTCCGCTATTATCGCAAAATTAAAGCTGAAAATGAAGCCTTCGACTCCGACTATCAACGCAGCAGCAAACTCTCCGAGCTTCTCCCGGCATCCAAGAAATATTCATGCTCGACAACGGCGGAAGTTTTCCGCGTCGGCTATACGGAACTGACCAAAATGAACAAGTCAGCAAAAGACACGGCGCGCAGCGAGGAAATCAGTCTGTCCTCTATCGATAATGTGCAGCGTGCGCTTAACCGCGCCTCCAACACGGAAATGACAAAGCTGGAAAGCGCGCTGGGGTTTCTCGCCACAACCGGTTCGGCCAGCCCCTTCATCGGCTTATTCGGAACGGTCTGGGGGATTATGGAAACCTTCAAATCCATCGGCGCGCGCGGTTCGGCAACACTGGCCGTTGTCGCTCCCGGCATATCGGAGGCGCTGATTGCCACGGCGGCGGGACTGGCCGCGGCTATCCCGGCGGTTATTTTCTACAACTACTTTTTAAACAAATCCAAAGTTATGGTTCAGGAAATGGATAATTTTGCCGACGAATTTTTAAATATCATCGAGCGTTATCTGATCCGTAAATGAATTGATTCAGGGTGCGGCGATATGCGACAACTACGTAGAAGAAATTCAGATAAACGATCCATGGCGGACATTAACGTCACACCTCTCGTTGACGTCATGCTGGTGCTGCTGATCATCTTTATGGTCACCGCACCGATGCTGTCCATGGGCATCGATGTCAATCTGCCGCGCGTTAAATCTAAAAGTCTCGATCTCGCAGAAGAAAAACTGATATTAAGCATTAATGAAAATAAAGAAATTTTCTTAAACAAAACCCGAATGCCGCTTCAGGATCTCAATGCAAAACTTGCCGCAATTTTCGCCGAACGGGTTGACCGGGAAATTTTCCTGCGCGCCGATAAAAACGTTCCCTACGGTTTTGTAGTCGAAGTCATGTCGGAGGTTCGTAAGGCGGGCGTCGATAAACTCGGTATGATTACCGAGCCGCCCGAGGGCTTGAAATGACCTCCCGGATGCTCCATAAAAGCTCCTTCGGCAGTACCGGCAGCCCTTACAATATGTTCTTTGCCTCTCTGCTTCTCCACCTGATCGTTATTACCGCTGTCTTTGTGACCGTTCCCAGCGCATCAAGGCAGTTGACTTTCGGTGCGCCTTATTCCGTAGCACTGGTCGGTCCCGAAATCATGCAGACGCCGCAAAGCGGACCGAAAAACGTTCTGCCATCGCCGTCTGCGGCGCCTCCCGTCATTCTGAAGCGCAATAACGCCGCTTCGCAAGCTGCGGTGATCAAAAAAAATGATGCCGGTAAACCGGACATTGAAAAGGCCATTAACGCCATCAAGCAGAAAGAACTCTCCAAAACGAATCATAAGACGGAAAAAAATCAGAGCATGACACCTCCCGGCACAGCTTCCTCCCGGGCGGAAAATCACTCGCAGATAAACGACTACAACCGTTTTGTCTGGTCCAAGGTTAAAAAAAACTGGACGCTGCCTGCCGCTTTAATGCCCAAAAACAATGTGGAAGCCATTATCGAAGTCAGAATCGCCCAAAGCGGCGCCGTGGAATATATCGGCTTTGAAAAACGTTCCGGCAACAATTATTTTGATGAATCCGCTCTCCGCGCGATTAAAAAATCAATACCCTTTCCGCCGCTGGGGGGATGGGCGACCGGCCGCACCATTGAAATCGGCATCCGCTTTCATTCCGCGGAATTGCGTTGATCCAATCAATTTTAAGGATGAAGAATACACATGAATATTAAATCCCGCTTATCGATCCTGGTTCTTCTGGTCTCTTTATTCATTGGCAGCACCGCAGGCTCCGTCATAGCCAAAGTATATATCGATATCGACGCGCCGGGCTTTCAGCAATTTCCCATTGCCGTCTGCGATTTTCAAATAAAAAATCCGCAAGCCGTTCAATCGCCTGACACCGGCATCGCCGTTGCCGATCATATCAGGAACTACCTCGGCCTGTCGGGAATCTTTAATCTGTTAGACAAGAAAAGTTTTCTGGACGGGGTTGAACCCGGGGTTCCGGAAGCTATCCGCTTTTCCGACTGGTCTGTGATCGGCGCGGATTTTCTGCTGCGCGGCGATATGACCATCAATGGGAAAGAAGTGACAGCCGAAAGCCGTCTGTATGATATTACGCGCGGCCAAACGCTTTTCAGTAAGAAATATACGGGTAAAACCAGCGACCTGCCCGCACTGGCACGCAGCATCACCGCCGATATCCTGCTGGCACTGACCGGAGATGAAGGCGACTTCAGCACAAAAATTGCTTTTGTAATCAAAAAACGCACCGGCTCCGACATTTACACAATGAACTATGATGCGTCCGACATCAAAACTCTGACCAGTCATCACAGCATCGTCATGGCGCCGCGCTGGTCGCCGGACGGTCAATATTTTGCTTTTACATCTTACAAAAACGGCCGGCCGGAGGTTTTCCTGCGTCATTTAATGACCGGAAAAGAAAAAAAGGTTTCTTCATTCCGCGGCCTCAATTTATGCGGTTCCTTCTCCCCGGACAGCAAAAAGCTATTGCTGACGTTGAGCAAGGATGACAACGAAGAAATCTACGTTCTGGACATTGACACGATGGCCCTGCGACGTTTAACCAGCAGTTCTTCCATCGACGTTTCTCCCGCCTGGTCGCCGGACGGGAAAAAAATTGCTTTTGTGTCCAACCGGTCCGGTTCGCCGCAAATATTCATCATGGATGCGGATGGAAACAACGTTAAAAGAATTACTTATGAAGGCAGTTATAACACGTCGCCATCCTGGTCGCCCCGCGGCGGCAGGATAGCTTATGAAGGCCTCATTAACCATAAGTATCAAATTTTCTCCATAGACGAGGAAGGTAATAACCTGATTCAGCTGACCTTTGATAATGCAGACAATGAATATCCATCCTGGTCTCCTTCCGGCAGACAGATTGTTTTCAGTTCAAAGCTCGGCTCAAAAAGCCGCATCAGCATTATGAACGCAAATGGGCTGAATATCCGCATTCTCAAAGAACAGAAAGAAGAATTGGTCATGCCATCCTGGTCCCCCAGACTTAAATAAAAAATCTTCATGTTGGGGTTGTTATTTTTTAACCTTTGCCGTATAGAAAGCATCATGATTAGTCCTAAATTTGACAGGGATATCGAAAAGCAGCGAGGCTGCCGGGCATCCCCTTGACAAGCACCGCACATTCCATTGAATTTTATGTTATTTTTATTGACGTAAACCCGTATGTTATGTTTTAATTTTAGGACATTTTAACAAGACTATTCAAATGACGAAAGGAGAATATTATGAAGAAGCATGTAACACTGATAGGATTATTAATGGTTTTTGTATTCAGTTTAACGCTGTTCAGCGGTTGCGCTGAAAAAAAAGCGGTTGTAAAAGATGAAGCCGTCCAGGAGCAAAAGGCAGTGGCCGCGCAGGCACCGTCGACTGTCGATGATGAAGCCGCCCGCAAGGCGAAAGAAGCCGCAGATCTAGAAGCCGCCAGAAAGGCCGAAGCCGCCAGAATCAGAGCCGCAAAGAATGCAGCAGCGCTGGCCGACTTGAACATACAAAACATCTATTTTGATTATGACAAATCCGTTATCCGCCCCGACGCCCGTGAAATATTAAAGGCCAACGCCGAGCTGTTTACAAAGAACAGCGCCGCCACCATCGTTGTTGAGGGCTATTGCGATGAGAGAGGCACTGCCGAGTACAATATAGCTCTGGGAGAAAGGCGCGCGCAGGCAGCCAAGCAATATCTGGTAAATCTGGGCATTCAAGCTTCGCGTGTTGAGACCATCAGTTACGGTGAGGAAAAACCGTTGGATCCGGGACATGATGAAAAGGCATGGGCTCAGAACAGACGCGCCCAGTTTCTTTTAAAATAGAGATATTCTGCAACAGGAGAAAACATTGAGACGTTCTCTGTATCTCATATTTCCGTTAATGTTTTTTTTACTTACTGCGTGCGCAACGTCTTCTGATTTAAAGACGGTTCATTCGGAAGTAAACCAGCAGATGGAAGAAAAACTTGCGGCAGCGGATGCCCGGGTGGATGCCCGGGTATCCGAGCTGCAAAAAGCACAGGCCAAAAATGCCGAGGCTCTGGCTTCCATACGCAAAGGGCAGGCCAATACCGGCGCTGACTTTGCGGAGATGCGCGAGCAGATCCAGCAGTTGCGCGGTCAGGTTGAAACATTAAAGAAGGAAACGGCCCGCGATTCAAAAAAAGATGATGAGTACAGGCAAAAGATTGATAACCTCCTCCTGAAAATCAATTTCATTGAAAACTTTCTGGAAATCAGCAAAAAAGATTCATCAAGCGACATCGACAGTGCCGCGTTAAACAAGGATGCTGCGGGAAAACAGGGCAAAGCGGCAACCTATGCAGCCGCCTATCAGACCTTTAAAAACGGACAGTACACAAAAGCCAGAGAGGCCTTTCAAGGCTTCCTGACCACTTATCCGACAGGCGAGTATTCTGATAACGCTCAATTCTGGATCGGTGAATGTTATTTTTTTGAAAAGAACTACGAAAAAGCCATTCTGGAATATGAAAAAGTTACCAAGAAATTCCCCAGCAGCAATAAAGTTCCCTACGCCCTCTTAAAGCAGGGAATCTCCTTTCAAAAATTGGGTGATAAGGTAAGCGCCAAGCTGCTTCTGCAGCAGGTGATTAAAGATTATCCCAATACCAGCCAGGCACGCATTGCCCGTTCCAAACTCCAGGAAATCAAGTAGGTCACTCTGATCCCTTCCAAAGGGACGGGCATAAGGGCCCCTTTTCGTCAGCGTGTTTTCTTCCCCATCTCCGCCGCCCGATACGCAAAGGCCTTATTGCGTTTGACACAGACGGCATCCCAACAGAATTATCTTGACAAAAAATATCCTCTGCATTTAAAGTTCGCGTCAGATCGATAACATTATTGCTAAAGATGCATCCAGTCCCTTCCATAAAAAAGGGAAAGGATATCAGTCTGTGAAAAACAGACAACCATGATTCTTTATGAATACAGGCTGAGCATTGGAGTGGGCATTCCACGTCATTCCCCGTCTCCCTCCTGAGGGCGAAGATCTGCCGGGAGAATCCGTTGAAAAAGAAAGGAGAAATATATTTTGGAAATTAAAATGTTTGAAGGAAAAATCGCACTGGTTACCGGAGCGACTGCGGGTATGGGACGAGCTACAGCGATTGCTTTCGCCCGCGAGGGCGCTAAAGTGATCATGGCGGCGCGCCGTGGCGAGCGCGGTCAGGAAGTCGTCGATCAAATCGCCGCGGAGGGCGGAGAATCCATGTTTGTAAAAACGGATGTTCGTAATCCCGCGGATATCGACAATCTTTTTAAAACCATTCTGGCCAGATACGGCCGTCTGGACTTTGCATTCAATAATGCCGGTGTATCCACATCCCATAACCCCACCGTTATCAAATACGAAGACGACGAATGGGACCGGATCATAGAGACCAATCTGCGCGGCGTCTGGCTATGCATGAAGCATGAAATCGACATCATGAAAAAACAGGGCGGCGGCGTCATTGTCAACACCGCCTCCATCCTCGGCGTCATCGGCGATTGGGGCCTGTCATCTTACTGCGCTTCCAAACACGGCTCTCTGGGCATGGCTAAAACGGCCGCATTGGAGTACTGCAGGCACAATATCCGCATCAACACCATCTGCCCGGGACCCATCATGACCGAAATGATTGAAAAGGCGCTGCCGTTCATGCCTAAAATGATAGAGGTCATGGCCAGCAAGACCGCCGTGCGGCGCATTGGTGAACCGGAAGAAATTGCCGGCGCCGCTTTGTGGCTTTGCACGGATGAAGCGGCGTTCATGATCGGCAAGGAAATCGCCATTGACGGCGGATACATCACTTATTAATGCATAAAGGAGACGCACATTGAATACGAAGAGATTTCAAGATAAAGTTGCCCTGGTCACCGGCGGCAATTCCGGCATCGGCCGCGCCGCGGCTTGCGCCTTCGGCCGGGAAGGGGCCAAAGTGGTCATCGCCGCGCGCCGGGAAAAAGAAGGCGCCGAAGTGGTCAACGAAATAAAAAGCAGGGGCGGCGAAGCCCTGTTTGTGAAAACGGATCTGATGGTCAGCAGTGATATCGACAGACTGTTTGCAACCATTGGAGAAAAATACGGACAGTTGAATTACGCGTTCAACAACGCGGGTATCTGGCCGGCCATGAAACGCGCCGCCAACTACACCCTCGATGAATTCGACGCCGTGATGAACATCAACGTAAAGGCCGTCTGGCGCTGCATGAAACACGAAATCCCCATGATGACCCATGCGGGCGGCGGCGCTATTGTCAATTGTTCTTCCGTTGCGGGCTGGACCGGCCAGGAAGGCACGTCTCTTTACACCGCCAGCAAACATGCGGTTATCGGACTCACCCGGGCCGCGGCTGTTGAATTCGGACGCAAAAACATCCGCATCAACGCCATCTGCCCCGGCATTACCGAAACCCCGATGGTTGAACGCCAGATAGCGGAAGGCGGAGAAGCCATGAAAAAGGCGATGCTGGACACGACACCACTGGGACGCTTTGGCAAACCCGAAGAAATCGCCGGATCCGTCTTGTTTTTGTGTTCAGATGCGGCATCCTTCATCACCGCGAAAAGCATCGTGGTTGGCGGCGGTCAGGGCATCCGCCCCTGATGCCGCTGATTGAGAATCCAAAACCTGATATGGTTTCGCGGCAGGGGTGCGATGCATAACCCGCATGGGGTAATTCGTCGCGCCCCTGCCTTTTAATCCAATTTGATTGTTTTAATTCCCGCCGGGGCCGGCAATTCAAAGATCGACAAATCCGTCGCTTTTTCTTTTTTTATGTCTGTGAATCTTACGGAAATGGATGTTACATCATCGGCCATTTTGACGATTATCTTTCCCGCAAACGGACTCCCCGGCTCATAGCCCTCATATTGCACTGAATAAATTTCTCTGCCGTCCGAACCGTTGCGGACAAGTTTTATGATTCTTCCGTCTTGCGCAATCCAGATCATTTGCGAATATCCCGAGGACGCTTTCATATCCACGCGCAGCATCTGACCTTCCATGTAGCTCTCATATGATGTGTTCTCCCCGGTCAAAGGAGGATAGGTGCCGGAGAAAATCATGACCATATCTTCAACATTCATTGTCCACGACAAGAACCGTCCCAGATTTTCGGCAGAGGGTTTCCCTGAATAAAACTCACCCCGTGAAGGAATGTATACCCTCAGATCATCAGGCGTTGACGCCAGAAAAAAATCGGGCGTACCGATCACCGGTATTATCTCCATGCGAAAGTAGGAAGGTTTCTGCAGAATCAATGCCGCGCTGACCGGATAATGCCCCTGAGCCGTCATCAGATCAATCTGAGCCGTGGCGATGATCCTTTCCGTTTCCTGAACCATGCCGGAAATGACCTTTAAAGAATCCGGCGGCTTGCCCGTTCCTACAACAATATTCCCGGCGCAGGCGCACGTCAGAGCCGACCATAGCAAAACCATCATGATTTGTTTGCAGGGAAAATATCGATCAGACATATCAGAAACACTTCCCGAATATATTTAACTTCAGACGCTGGCAAAGTTATTTTTTGTTCATCAGATTATCGAGTTTCTTTTTCAGTGAGCTGTTGCCGGGATCAATTTTCACGGCCTTCCGGTAATATTCCAGCGCCTCTTTGTCCTGACCGATCTTTAAATAGACATCACCCAGATGTTCCGTGATGTTGGCATCATCCGGCACCAGCTCCAGAGCCCGTTTGAGATGCATAAGCGAACTGTCGAACTTGTTTTTTTTGAAATGCACCCAGCCTAGCGAGTCCAGAATATATCCGTTGTCCGGTTTCATCTTTAACGCCTGGATAATCATTTTTTCGGCCTCTTCAAGATGAATGCCCCGGTCCGCATAGCTGTAACCAATAAAATTAAGCGCGTCCGCGTGCTGTGGATCTATTTCCAACACCTTTTCCATGGATTTGATGCTTTCCTCAAAGCGATTCATTTTTTCCAGAAGCGTACCCAGAACATAATACAGATCGGTATTCCGGGGAAAACGCCCGAGGCCTTCCCGGATCGTTTTTTCCGCCGTGGCCATATCCTTTTTATCTTCATGCAATGATGACAAATAGAGATACAAAACAGCCTGATCATTTTTCTTTGAAATGGCCTGACCCATGACGCGGATGGCATCATCAAGTCTGCCTTCTTTCTTGAGAATCATCGCCGCATGGATTTGGGCATTGGCATATAATTCAAACTCGGGAGATATTTTCTGATAAGCGATCAGCGCCTCATTCCAGTTCCCTTTTTGCTCCAGCGTGCTGGCAAAAAGATAACGCAATTTATCGTCACCGGGCGTCTCTTCCAGCAGCGAAGAAAATTGGACAATCGCCGCATCAAACCGGCGCATGTCGAAGTATAAAAGCCCCAGCGCCGTGCGGACTTCCCGATTGGCGGGATCTACCTTTAGAACGTCTTGAAATTCTTTTTGGGCTTCTTCCTGTTTGTTCGCTTTAATCAGCAGTTCCGCAATCTTCACGCGGAAACCGATGCGGGCAGGGTTCATCTCCAGATAGCGGCGATAAACACCTACCGCCCCGTCATATTTTTGTTGACTTTCATAGAACGCGGCAAGCCCCAGCCAGGCCGCTTCAAACGCCGGTCTCTGCACAATAATCTTTTGATAGAGAGCCTCCGCTTCCGCCAGTTGGTTCATCTGGGTCAGCGTTTTCGCGTAGTAATACATGCCGATAATATTATCAGGATCTATTTCCAGTAATTTTTGAAAAGTTTTCCGGGCTGCATCATACTCTTTTTCCTGGGCATAGATGGTCGCCAGATACAAATAAGCAACCTGATGCTCCGGATCAATCTCAATAATGGTCTGATATTCCCGAATCGCTTTATTGTATTCCCGCCGGTTAAAATACAAACCGCCCAGAATGGAGCGCAGTTCGACATTGCCGGGATTTTTCGCCAGAGCCGACTCCCCCAGAGACAAGGCAAGATCAACATTATCATTTTCAACATACAGTGAAACCAGCTCAGTCGTGAGATAAGGTGAGCCAGGATGAATGACGAGGGCCTGTTTGAGTTGATCGATTGCCTCTGCAAGGTTGCCATCCAGCTGCGCCAAAACGGCCAGCGAATAGTGGTAGGCGGCCTCGCCGGAATACTGTTCCGGAACATACGGATGGGATGACGGCCGAACGGCTGATAAGAAAGAGCAGCCGGCAAGAATAACGGGGAGAAGAAATCCGCAGACGGTGAATTTAATTATTTTTTTCATGGGGTACGATTGCCCTCAATTCTTACATCCCGGAAGGAGATCCCCGGTCAGGATGCGCCCTCTGCTGTTTTCTTCTTCACCAATTTCGATGCCGGAACAATCGAAATGCCTTTTTCCCGGAAAACCTTGCTGGCGTCTCTGACGGCCCGAATCGTTTCGGGATAGGGATGACCGATTAAAATCACCGGCGACTTGCCGGCAGGCGCCTCGGCTACCTCCATCATAATCCGGTAGATTTTATCATAGTCGCGTTCATTATCCAGAAAGACCCGGCGTGAGGCGGTGGTTAAATGAACTCTCCCGGCAACCAAAGTAGTTTTTGAAGAAGGAGTGGTGCGCGAATCGATAAAAAACAAATCCTTTTTTTTCAATTGCCTGAAAACCGGCATCAGTTTCGTCTCATCCGCCATGAATTTCGAACCCATGTGGTTATTAACGCCTGTGGCATACGGAACTGAAGCCAGATTTTTTTCCAACTGGAAAATAATTTCCGATTCATTCATATCCGTAAAAAGAGCGCCGTTGCCCGGTTTATCCTTCGGATAGGAGAGCGGCTCCATGGGCAGATGCAGCAAAGTTTCGCGATTGGCTTTGTGCAGCATTTCCGCCGCTTCACGCGAATGACTGAGCAGCGGCAAAATGGCGAAGGTGATATCCGCATCAATGCGCAGCAGGTCGCGCACCGCCTTCATGTCGTAGCCGATATCATCAATAATGATGGCCACTTCTCTTCCGGGCAATCGGGGCGGAACGGTTTTGGCAATAACGGCCGGTTCTCTTCCCGGAATGTTCCCGGCGGAAGGCTGAGCGATGCCGGAAGCTTTTTTCTGTAACGCTTTCGCCTGCGGTTGCGGCTTTCCTTTTATGCCAGCCGCAGGCTCTTCCATTTGCTTCTTCTGGATGTGCGGTGCCTGGACCACAACCGCTTCTTCACGGTGAAACAAAATAACGTAAATAATTGCGGCAACAGACAAGACGATCAGCGCGATTAAAACAGCTGTCAAATAATTTTTATTTTTCTTTTTCATAGCATAGCCGGCAATATCCGTTTTCCTGGATAAACGGCATCAGTTCCCCAGATTATATTTCATGATCTGCCAGCTTTTTAAGATATCGACGGCCGTCTTGAGTTGATTATCTTTAGCCAGATCGGCGGTCTCTTTCAAATCCTCGGTTTTATTTTCATCGAGCTGCGTGCCGTCCTCTTTGGCCGGCTTGATGTGGCCCTTGAGATCTTTTTCCCGAAGTCTTTCCATCAGACCATTCTCCGGCTCCTCGGAAGGCTTCATCAATTTAACGATAATGTCCGGTTTAATCCCCTCTGCCTGAATGGATCTGCCTTTGGGCGTGTAATACCGCGCGGTCGTTAATTTCAGCGCGGAACCGCCTTCCAGAGGAATCACCGTCTGCACGGATGCCTTACCGAAGGTCTGCGTCCCTACAATCAGCGCCCGGCCGTTATCCTGCAGCGCACCCGCCACAATTTCCGCTGCGCTCGCCGTCCCTTCGTTCACCAGAACAACCACCGGAACGGTGACTTCCTTGCCGCCATTGTCCCGTGCCATTGTTTTGGTTTCCATATTTTTTGTCCGTCCGCGTGTGGATACAATGATCCCTGATTTTAAAAACATGTCGGACACCTCAATGGCCTGGTTCAGAAGACCACCCGGATCATTTCTCAAATCCAGCACCAGCCCCTTCATCGGTTTTGCTTTTTCGCTCACTTCCGCCAGGGCTTTCTTCAGGTCGGCCGAGGTCCTTTCATGGAATGACGCGATGCGAATATAGCCAATATGCTCATCGAATATTTTTGCCTTCACGCTTTTGATCTGGATGGTGGCGCGGGTTAGAACGATATCCCTGGGCTTGTCCATGTTTTCCCTCAGGATCGTAATGGTAACTTTGGTGTCCTTGGGGCCGCGCAGTTTTTTTACGGCTTCTATAATGGTAATGTCTTTGGTGGATTTGCCGTCAATCTTAATAATCTGATCGCCGGATTTTACGCCGGCTTTGTAGGCAGGGGTATCTTCAATGGGTGATACAACGGTCAACACATCTTTTGAGATTGTTATTTCAATGCCGATCCCGCCAAAACGCCCCTGTGTTTCCACTTCCAGTTCTTTATAAACTTCAGCGGTCATATAGGCACTGTGCGGGTCGAGAGATTTGATCATTCCGTTGATCGCGCCCTGAATCAGGACAGTGGGCTCCACTTCATCCACGTAGTTTTTCTGCACCATATCCAAGACTTCGTTGAATGTTTTAATCTCTTTGTAGATATTTTTGTTCCGCGCGGCAACCTTGCTGTCGGAATACGGCCCAAAAATGACAAAAAGTCCAAGAATGATGATGACAAATACTGGCCATTTACCGGATATGTTTTTCATGGTCTGCCTCACTGTAAACAAAATAATTTTCTATAAGGACATGGCATTAATGGAAGGAAGTATATACTATTACGATCATTACTTTCCATATATTTCGGTGAACAGGAAAGAAATATTAAAAAACATTTTTATGAACCGGACGGGTGAGGGCCGGCGAATCCGGCGACTACTCGATCGACCAGGTTGTCCCGCCTGCCGAATCCTTCAAGGTAATATTCTGCAGGGCCAGCTCCTTGCGAATATCGTCGGCCCGGCTCCAATCTTTTTCCTCACGGGCTTTTTGCCGCTCCATAATCAGGTCTGCTATTTTGGAAACATCCAGGCCGCGCTTGGCGACTTCAATGCCGCGGTCGGTCTGGAAGAATAGATCCGGATCGGATTGAAAGACACCCAGCACATCGCCAAAATGCGTAAAGACGCCCGCCGCTGCATCCAGGATCATCTGTTTGGCCGGTACGGGCATTTTCTTTTCGGCGGTTGTGACATTATTGATCAACCGGGCGGCGTCGAAAACATAACCCAGAGCCTGCGCCGTATTAAAATCATCGTCGAGGGCGGCATCAAATTTATTTTTTAATTCATTTAATTTATGGATGTACTCCTGCCCGGCAGGCTGGAGCTTTTCCTGGGCTTGCGGCACTGCCCCCGCCCGTGTTTCTTTCATCAATTGCAGGGCGGTATAGCAGCGAATAAGGGCCGTTCTGGCTTCCTTAAGGGAGGTATCCGAATAGTCTACCGGGCTCCGGTAATGACTCTGGAGCATGAACAGGCGCAGAGCTTCCGGATGGTATAGTTTGATGATGTCCCGGATCGGGAAGATATTGCCCAGTGATTTGGACATTTTCTCCGCGTTGATTTTAACAAAGCCATTGTGCATCCAGTAATTGGCCAGGGGCTTGCCCGTTGCCGCCTGAGATTGAGCGATTTCGTTTTCATGATGCGGAAAAATCAGATCCTCCCCGCCCCCGTGAATATCAAACGTTTCGCCCAGATAACGCCGGCTCATGGCCGAACACTCAATATGCCAGCCCGGTCTGCCTTCTCCCCAGGGACTTTCCCAGCAAGGCTCGCCTTCCTTGCTCTTTTTCCACAGCACAAAATCCAGCGGGTTTCTTTTCTTGTCATTGACGTCCACGCGGGCGCCGGCGACCATTTCATCGAGTTTGCGTCCCGATAATCCGCCGTATGCAGAGAATTTGGCTACCGAAAAAAACACGTCGCCGTCCACGCAATACGCAATGCCTTTTTCTTCAAGCCTGGCAATCAGCGCAATCATATCCTCCATGTGCCCGGTGGCTCTCGGCGTCATGGTAGGCGTCAGAACATTGAGAGCGGCCATATCTTCGTCATGCAGTTTGATGTACCGTTCGGCTATTTGATCGATGCCGACGCCTTCTTTGTTCGCCCGATCGATGATCTTATCGTCGATATCGGTAAAGTTTTTGACATAGGTCACATCATAGCCGCGCGCTTTCAGATGCCGGAAGACCACATCAAAAACCACCGCGGCGCGGGCGTGACCGACATGGCAGACATCGTATGCCGTAATACCGCAAACATACATGCCGACGGCGCCTTCTCTGATCAGTTGCAGCGTTTCTTTCTGTCTTGTTCTCGTATTAAATATTTTTTGAGGCATTTTATTTTACTTTCATCAGGGATAAAGCGGGGCAGTCTGCAAACCGCTTTCTTCAGCCAGAGAACAGACCAGATTCATGTTCTGCACCGCCTGTCCCGCGGCTCCCTTAATCAAATTGTCAATAGCGGAAATAATAATCACCCGGTTGGTTCGCGGATCGTGAACCAGGCCGATATCACAGTAATTCGAACCGCAAACGGAAGATATATTAGGATATGTCCCGACAGGACATATCCGCACAAACTTTTCCGTTTCGTAAAACGAGGAATAGAGAGCATGGATATCCTTGAGAGCCATGTCCCTCTTCAGCGTCGCGTAAATCGTGCTTAAGATGCCTCTTTTCACGGGCAATAAATGCGGGGTGAAGGAAATGGCAAATTTTTCACCGGCCAGCACATTCAGTTCCTGCTCAATTTCCGGCGTATGCCGGTGTTTGCCCACTTTGTAAGCCTTAAATCCGCCATCCACTTCGCAAAACAGCGATCCCACCTGGGGGTCACGGCCTGCACCGCTCACGCCGGAGGCAGAATCGGCAATGATCGTAGAAACGTCCAAAAGCCTGTCTTTCAACGCGGGCATCAAGCCCAGAATAATGCTGGTTGGATAACAGCCAGGGTTGGCCACCAACTGCGATTTTTTGATGTCCTGCCGGTAGAGTTCAGGAAGCCCGTAGACTGCCTGTCCGAAAAGATCGGCGCTCTGATGTTTGGCATACCATTTTTCATATGTGGCCAGATCCCGCAGGCGATAGTCGGCGGAAAGGTCGATCACCTTCCTGCCCGCCTGAATAAAGACGGGAGCAATGTCCATGGAGACGCCATGGGGAAGAGCCAGAAAAACCGCATCGCAGAGTTTGGCTATCTCCAGGGGCGTGCCGTCTGAATAGGTCAGCGACGTTAAACCGAAAAGCGACGGAAACACGTCCGCCACAGGGACACCGGCATAGCGCCTGGACGTAACGGCCACCAGTTCCACCTGCGGATGCCCGGATAAAATCCTGATGAGCTCCTGTCCCGTATAACCGCTGGCTCCGAATATTGCTGCTTTAATTTTCATAGAAAAACTCCAAAAAAAAGGGAGGCCTGAAGCCCCCCTTGGATGATTAACGTTTGGAGAATTGGAATTTCTTACGGGCTCCCGGTTGTCCATATTTCTTTCTTTCAACGACACGGGCGTCACGTGTTAGAAAGCCTGCCTTTTTCAGTATGGGGCGCAACTCTGCGTCATATTCCAGAAGCGCTTTGGAGATTCCATGTTTGACCGCGCCGGCCTGGCCGGCAACACCGCCGCCGCTGACATTCACATACAGATCAAACTGGTCTTTTTTACCGGTTATTTCCATAGGCTGCCGGATGATCATTTTCAGGCTGGGACGGGTAAAATACTCTTCATAGTTTCTTTTGTTTACCACGATATTACCGCTGCCTGACTTCATATAGACGCGGGCAATAGCGCTCTTTCTCTTACCGGTTGCATAGTAACGTTGTACAGTCATGACTTCTCCCAAATAAATTTATAATCAATAATTACCAGAGGCAAATCAGACCGCCAGGGTCTGGGGACACTGGGCCTCATGTGGATGCGCATTCCCACTGTATACCTTCAGCTTTTTAAGCATTTTTCTGCCGAGATTATTCTTCGGCAACATTCCGGCCACAGCAATGCGAATTAAATTTTCCGGCTTTTCCGCCAGCATTTTTCCTGCAGCCGTTTCCCTCAATCCTCCCGGATATCCGGAATAAGAGTAATAAATCTTATCGGTGAGCTTTTTGCCGGTCAGGGTAATCTTTTCGGCATTCAAAACCACGATAAAATCGCCGGTATCGACATGCGGCGTGTAAATAGCTTTATGCTTGCCCCGAAGGCGCAGGGCGATCTCGCTAGCCAGCCTTCCCAATACTTTACCGGACGCATCAACAACATACCAGTCCTGTTTTGTCTCTTCCGCCTTCGCTGAAAATGTTTTCATAGTAAACCGCCACTTTAGTTAAAAATTTAAAGATGCAAGCTATGCAATTCCCGTCTGTTTGTCAAGAAAAATATTTGAAGCACCGTATAATTTCCAATCCCGGTTCGCTTTAATGATCAAAACGGCCGGCGCAACGATCCCGATCAGACAAATATGCCTTTAAAATCCAAACATACCTAATCCAGCCAGGGATAGTTTGAGCAGAATTGTCTGGTCATTGGATGTCTTGGTGTAGTCTACTCCCACACCCCAGCATTGTTCCGTATACATCAGCCCGACTGTATTTTCCACAATCTTGTTATTGAACAGCTTATTATAATCAGCTGTATTTCCGGTTGTATTTTGCGCCGTCTGATTATTAAACCCATCAAGCCGGGCAATGAATTTGCCGCTCAGATGCTCGGTGATAACCGCCCTTAAGTCCACATTAATCTCTTTGATGGCATTCTCCGTGTAACGGTAACCGAACGTCAGCTTATCGCCTCGCCAGTCGCTGACGCCCAGATCATAGTTCATCTCTTTCCAGCCGCCGTAAGGGTTGTATTTATTGCGGGCGGCAAAGCTGATATAGGGATGCGGTTTCAGATCAAGTTCGATCCCAATATCCGAAAAGGGCTGCCTCTCCGTGGCGGCGCCGGTCATATCTTTTTTAGACTCATTAATATCATACACTTGTAACAGTTTGAGTCTCAACAATTCAATATAATTCCTCGCTCCGTTTTTGTCTTTCAGCCTGGCGGTTACTGTATTGGTGAGCGACCAGCCTACGGCGTTTTGTTCCGCCAGCCCCAAACTCTGCCCCGCAAACGTATCCATGAACGAACTGACCGATGGAAAATAGTCGGGAAAACTGTCGCGCTGGCTGTTGGGAATATAGGAATATAAAATTTCAGGCTTTATTTCGTGCCGGATTTTCTCCCAATTCTGGATATTGACAGAAAACACGCGGGAAATCCGGCTGCTCATAGCGAGACCCGCGTTATAAACGGTCCGGTCCCCGCTGCTATTTCCGGACGTAGTCTGCTGGTCGTCACGGTTCCAATAGGTTTCATGCAAAGTAATTTGTGGAGTAACCTTCGCGTAGGTGGAAATGTTGAAAGGCAGAGAGATCGTCGGCGCAACATCCACATAGTGTCCCTTCTGTCCCTCACCCCGGTAAAAATAGTCATAAGTGCCTGTAAATTCATGATACAAAGGCGTCGAAAAAAGCTGCTGTTTGATGCCGGTAAAAATAATTTCCGGATATTGCTGCAATGTCCGGCTATTGCTCAGCGTTGCAAAATTATCCGTGTAACTGACACGAGCCGTCAGCGTATAGTTATCCCACCCCTTAAACAAACGCGCGGATGATTCCAGAGACGGCAGAGACTCTTTGCCTTCAAAGGGAACTTTTTGAAACGGGTTTGCCTCCGACGTGGAGTAATTGCTCAAATAATAATTGTGCGCGTTGAAATCACGAAAATACCAAGGGTCTGAAACACGATGCAAATCCGTCCGGATATAAAACTGCGAATCAAAATTCGTCTGATGATTTAAATAATAAGACCAGCGATTTTTATTCTCCTTCCAATCGCGGGGCAAACCGGCATCGTCGCTTTTGGTGACGTATTTTGAGGTGTCGTTCAGATAGTCGCCGTAGAACGTGCCGAAAGATTTGCTGCCCGCGAAATACCGGAATTCCAAACCTTCTTTTAAGCCTCTTTTTTCGATGTAGCGCGAATAAAGCGTCGTGTCCATTTCGGAATTAATCGCCCAGAAAAAAGGAATCTCGACATCCATGCCGTCTTTATCTTTTGAGTAGGCAAGATAAGGAAGAAGAAACCCTGTCTGGCGTTTGGTTTTCGCGGGAAACACGACGATGGGGGAATAGATGACCGGTACCACGCTTTTGGTCATCACGCGGGCATCCTTCATCAATCCAAAACCTTCCAGAGTGACTTTCATCGAGCTTCCGGCAATTTCCCAGGCCGGATTATCACCATCGCATGTCGTTGCCACCGGTTTCTCAATAAAATAGGTGTTTTCGCCGGTTTTCTCGATTCTTTCTCCTCTTATATAGAAATGATTGAGCGCGTAAAAGGCTTTTGAGTTATAGGCAACACCGGTATTATCCTCCACATTGACAACCATCTTATCGCCCTGCAACGTGTCTTTGTTCATCTTCAGGAGCGCGCTGCCCTCGGCGGTCGCCAGATTATTCTTCCGATCATACTCGACACTGTTTGCGGTTAAGATACCCTCGCCATAGGTAATAACTACATTGCCCTGAGCCGAATAAACATCGCGCTCGCTGTCATAAGACATATTATCCGCTTCGATCTTCACCGACGGTTCATTGACCCTGGCTACGGCAGGATTCTCTGCCCCCGCCACGGGGGATGGGGGGACAACCTGCGCATCAACAACCATTTCCTTCCTGACGGCTTTTTCCGGGTTGGCGTCACCGCTGACCGGCCGCGCAGGAGCTCTTGCCGTTTTGGGTGAAGCCTGTGCCTTAATTTCCATTGCTTTTTCATTTTCAGGCAAAACTTGAGAAGAACCATCATTCAGGACCGTAGAAACGGCGGCGGCCAGAACAACCTTGTTTATAATGGATGGCTTACGCAGGGACGCCGAGCGTCTGCCGGTTCCTCCTTTGTAATATCCGCTGGCAATGGCCTGTTTTTCAGAGCTGAAATAGACGCGGCGGTTTTTTTTGATCTTTTTATAATAACTCATGCCCGGCAGATAATAGCGTTTCGTGTATTTATTGCCGACAACAGGCCTTCGGACATGAGATGTTTTCTTTTTTGCCGCAAAGGAAGGGGAAGAAATCGTTTTCGGCGATTCAGCCGTCTGGGCATGACAGGGAAGAACCACAGCAAATATCGCAAGCAGAGAAAATAACAGGGATCTGAAAAACAAGGTCTTCATCTTGATCCGGCCTCACAATCGCGGTTTTTTGACGCAGGAATCAAGGATGTTTGAAGGTATTATCAAAAGACGCCGCTGCATTCTCAAAGTTTCAAAGCCTTATTATTTATTTAGTTGCAAGTCTCTTATCACAACAAATAATTTCTGGAAATATTTCTTTTACTTCACCGGCAAGATAAAGCGAACCGCAGGCGCAGACCAAATCTTGTTCACCGGCGCATTGCAGCGCCTGCAAAACGGATGCTTTCACATTTTCGGGAATCGCGGCCTGATAACCAATGCTTTCCATAAATGCCGCCAATACCTGAGGGTCCACAGCACGCTTCGTCTTCAAAGGCGGCAGAAAAATTCCCGAAGCCAGCGGCGCTATTCTTCGGAGCATCCGGCGATAATTCTTATCGGCCAGGGCGCTGAAGATCAAGATCAGGCGACGGCCCGGAAAATCCTTTTCCAGGACGCGGCAAAGCGATGCCATACCCGCCGGATTATGCGCGCCATCCAGCAGAAATAGCGGATTCGACATCAGGATTTCCAGCCTGGCCTCCCAGCGGGTTTTTGCCAGTCCCTTATGAACGGCCTGATCATCGATCCGGTAACCTTTCTGCTCCATAATTTCAACGACTGCAAGAGCCAGTGCCGTATTGCACAGCTGATGCGGCCCCCGCAGAGGTATAATCAGACCGTTAATTTTCCGGTTTTGACCTTCATAGGATATGGATTCATCCCGATGGATTTTAATTTTGAAATCAATTCCGAGTCTCAGAAGCCGGGCATGTCGGGTGCGACAGGTCCCGGTAAAAACATCGATGACTTTTCTTTGCGTTGCGGCGGTGACACAAACCCCGTTCTTTTTGATGATTCCGGCTTTTTCACGGGCAATCGATTCCAGCGTTTTACCCAGATAAGCCGTATGTTCCAACGCGATATTGGTGATCACCGAAACCAAAGGATCAACGATATTAGTGGCATCCAGCCGTCCACCCAGACCCACTTCCAGAACGGCAACATCCACACGCTTTCGGGAAAAATAAAGAAAGGCGGCCGCCGTAAGATATTCAAAGTAAGTCACCGGCTCCCAGGTGTAATCTTTGATCTCGGCAATCAGTTCCCCCAGGTCTCTGCGGGATATTTTTGCTCCATTGATGACGATTCTTTCGCGAATATCGATCAGGTGAGGGGACGTATAGAGACCGACCTTCAAACCGGCCTGCTGCAGAATTGAAGCCAGCATGGCTGCGGTGGACCCCTTGCCGTTGGTGCCGCCGATGAGGATGGTTTTATAGCTGCTTTGCGGATTGCCGAGACGCGTTAAAAGTTCAGTAATCGCCTCCAGGCCAAAACGCATGACGTCAATATTCAGGCTGGAAAGATAGGCGCCGGGAGAAAATTTCTTCATGAGGTTGCCGGTAAATTAAATACGGATGACTTGACCATCTTTCAGGATGTGTATTTTTCTGTTTTGAATTGCTGCCACTTCGCGACTGATCATCGCAGCATAACGGGGTTTCATGTGATAAAGATAAATTTCCGGTTTTGCATTTTTCAACTTTTCCAGTTCGCAAGCGAGTGTCAGGGGTGTGAGGTGCCCTGTTTTGTCAGCGATGCCCTGCATACTGCCGGGTAAAGACGTTTCCACAAATATCGCCTTCAGCCCCTTCATGGCCCTGGCGGCTTTCCAGGCATTCTCAGTAGGCCCTGTATCGCCCAGAAAAAGAACTGACTTGCCTTGCGACTCGATCATGAATCCCATGGTTTCCACGGTATGATGAACGCCGATCGCCCGCACCTGGATATCACCCAATACTTTTTTTCTGCCCGGCGTTAAAATCTCGAACTTGATCAGCGGCGCTTTGGCGCTGGGAATTTTGGAAAAATCAGGCCAGATAACATTGTTGAACAAATGACGATGAATATTTTCAATGATTCCCCTGCTGCTGCAGACAATCAAAGGCCTTTCCCGCTTCGCATAATACAGATTATCCACCAGAAACATGATGTCGCGCACATGATCCAGATGGGCGTGCGTTACAAATATGTAATCGATGCGGAGTTGTTCTTCGAGTGTCAATACCTGAGTGATCGTCCCGGCATCAACCAGGATATTATTTTCAAGCAGAAAACTTGTCGTATTGTGATCAGGCAGTTGCGCCCCGTGACAACCCAATACCCGTATTTTCATGCAAAGCCCCCCGCTGTCCATGATACTGGAATAAATTTGGAATAATCGTTAATTGGCCTATCATACCTTGGATATGCAGGCAATGATTTTATGATACCTGCCGGATATCGCATGAAAGCGCTTTGCACAGGTGGGCATCGCCATCATCTCAAAATCATGTTGAATTTAGTATCGAATCATGGTCAAATCCCGACAGCAGACTAAAAGTTGGAAAGGAGATCCTTCTTATGCCGAATGTCAGCGCAGAAATAACCAATTACCAGTATGAGTTCCGGGACATGAACGGAGAAAATGCTGCTTTTCTGTATTTATTTGACGCGCGAAACAGGCTTTTATGCATGGCCGCTTTTGTGGAAAGAACCGGCCCCCTGCCCGCCCCCAGACAAAGCATCAGCGGCACCGTTTTTCTGAGTTTCCACCGTTCGGATCTCTCTTCCGTCACGGACATGCTGCGAAATGAAAAACCCGTGATGTTCAACTGGTCGGCTGAAAATCGATCAGCGCAAATCACCACCGGCAAAGAACCGGTCGGCGAAGAGGAAGGCCGGCACATCGCATCCATCTTTTCCCGGAAAAAACCGGCGGCCCGTAAAAGAACGAAGGCCGCGGTAAAGAAAAAAGCGAAAAAATAACCGGCGCAAGTCCGATTAGCTGATGGAAGCGGCAAACATGACATCAATAACTTCCGCCTGTGCTCACGCAAAAGAACTTGCACACCGGTCATTTTCAAACAGGAGGCTTTAATGGTAAACGAATTCGGGGAAAAGAAAAAGCCGCGCTGGCTTATGTGGTTTGCGGGATTCATAACGGCCCTGATCCTGATGGGTGTTCTCTATGTCTGGCTGACTCTCACCTGGAGTTTTTCCGAAGGTGAACGGGTCGGTTATATTCAGAAGTTGTCCAAGAGCGGTTGGGTCTGCAAAACATGGGAGGGGGAAATGGCCATGGTCACGATGCCCGGCGCCATTCCCGATAAATTCCTGTTCAGCATTCGCGATGCTCAGGTTGCGGATCGCGTAAACAAGCTAGCCGGCAAACGCGTCGCCCTCATTTATGAACAGCACAAAGGCGTCCCCACCAGCTGCTTTGCCGATACGGAATATTTCATTGTTGATGTCCGGGCGGTGCCATAATAATATATTTCCGTCATTGAACAGTTAATGAGGTTGAAAATGCGCATCATCGATCTATCCGCCGCCATTGCAACAAGCCCCGCCGGCACTCCGGAATATTCCCGAAGCGAGATCAAATATCAAACCCATGCCGACGGTGCGGCTCAAGCCGCCTTGTTGAATGTTCCCGCTCATCTTTTTCGTCATTCCGAAGGATGGGCCACGGAATGCATCACCCGCCTGGAAACCCATGGAACAACTCACGTGGACGCTCCCTGGCATTACAACAGCCTGATTGAAGGAACCAGGGCGCAGACCATCGACGAACTTCCCCTCGAATGGTTTTTCGGCAGCGGTGTGAAGCTGGATTTTCACACCAAAGAAGACGGCGATGCCGTCACGATTGAAGATATCGAAAGGGAACTGAAGCGTATTTCCTATGCGTTAAAACCTTACGATATTGTCCTGATCTACACCGGCCGGGATGTTTATTATCATTCGCCCGATTATTTTTTTAAAGGCTGCGGCGTCACGGCCGAGGCCACCCGCTGGCTTTACGATGCCGGCATCCGGATGATGGGAATTGATGCCTGGGGCTGGGACATGCCGCTTCATCTGCAGGCCGAAAAAGCCATGGCCGAAAACAGAGAAGGCAGCTTCTGGTCGGCGCATCAGATCGGTGTTCCCTATTCTCACATGGAGCGCCTCGTCAATCTTGCAGCGCTCCCGCCCACGGGTTTTCAGATCGCCTGTTTTCCGCTGAAAATTCAGGGAGCAAGCGCCGCACCGGCCAGGGTCGTAGCCATTTTACCGGAATAAAGGCATCGCGCAAGACGTCTTTGCAGCACCATATCGCTGATCTTTTTTCTCCTGCGGTATCATAATATCCCTTTGTACAGGGCAAAGCCGGGGTGATCATTCCATCAAAGAAAAGGGAGAGAATCAAGGTTCTCTCCCTTTTTTCAAAACTAATCCTTAACGGCGGCACGGTCTATTCGTTCATCGCGTATTCGCCATTCAACGCATACACATATTTTGTCCAGACCCGGTTATACTGGGCATCGTCGCCCTGCGCTTTGATCAGCATGATCTCTTTGCAATAGGCGCGCTGCTCGTCTTTGGTGTTGTGCATGCCGTAAATCTGTAAAGCAAACCGGGAGAAGTCGCGCACCATGAAATCAAAGATCTGATTGACAATGTCTGCTTCCACATTATCAAATTTGGCCTGCTCCAGAATCAGCTGGCCATAGACCACGATGGAAAACATCTCGCCCAGCGGCAGAGAAAACAGCGGATCCATATCCTGAACCTTGTCAGGTCCGGCTTTCTCCAGCAATTCCTTGAACAAATTAATCTGTTTGATGAAGATAGCCACGTTCGGCAGTTCTTTATTGGCTTCAAAGACCGGCTTGTAGTCGTGGAACACCACCTTGCCAAGACCTTTGGTCGGCCCCTGATTGAACAGGAAAAGATCGTCCTTGGCGGAAAAATCAGGCGCGACCGGCTTGTATTCCGCGGGACTGAAAAAATAGTTCTTCATGAACTTGCGGATAAGCTGAACATTAACATGGACCGTGCCTTCCAGTTTGGACGGGCCGCGGACATCGGATGCGGCCAGTGAAAAATAGGTGTCTTTTTCAAAACCCTTGGCGGCAATGACTTCCCAGAGCAGATTGACCACTTCTTCGGCTTGCAGGGTGACCTTCATCTTGCTGGTGGGATTATAAAGCAGATAACGGCGATCATCGGCGCTGGCATTGCGGAAGTAGTCGGTTGCACGACGCTGATAAAGCTTCATCCCCACGATCCTGAGCCAGGCATCAATGAAATTTTTCCGGACATGCGGCATATCGGTAACAGGAAAACCGTAAAGAACGCGGTTGGCCGCGTGCGTAATGGCCTCATAAAAACAATGCTGGGTGATCCCGATGGAACCCGGTCCGATGTTGAACTTGCCGATATTCACGGTGTTGAGCGATGAATCCCAGGCATGTGATCCCCGTGAAAGAATATCATCTGCGGTAATCGGATAATCGTGAAGGGCAAAATTGGAAACATACTGTTGATGGGAAACCACGTTCTTTTTAAGTTCATAGGCTTTGTGATGAAAATTGGTGACAAAGAAGGTGTAGTCGTCCGTACCATCCTTGATTTTACCCAGCGTGGAAACCATTTCCGCCTCATTGCCATTGCCAATATAATATTTTTCGCCGTTGGCCACCCATGTGCCGTCCGGTTTCGGGGTCAGCGTGGTTTCGGTGGAATAAATATCCGCGCCATGCGTCCGTTCGGACAAACCAAAAGCGAAAATCGCTCCTTTTTTGAGCAGTTCGGCAGCCTTTTGCTTGGCCTTTTCATTGGGGCTCATCCAGATGGGACCCAGTCCCAGAATGGTCACCTGGAAGCAGTACCAGTAGCCCAGACCGTAAAAGGCCAGCAGTTCGGAAAATTCACTGTTGCGCGCCGTGTCCCAGCGGCAGTCCGGATCGCCGCCGCCATACTGGCTGGGCGTAAGCAGTTTGGCAAAGATCTGCTCTTGGGCAATAAAATCGACAAACTCCCGATACCAGACCTTCTTATTGAAATCTTCCGTAATTTTTGTTTTGCCCATCTTCTCAAAGAAGGCGATTGTTTTGTCCATAATGGCTTTCGAGCCTGCATCGGACATCAGAGTTTGGTACTTTTTCGGCTGCAACAGATAATTCATTTTTTGCTCCTTTCAGGTAAATACAATTATTTTCATATGGTCATGAAACAATATCCTGTCATTTCCGGAATGCAATTTACGCTTTTTTTCAAAAAAGAACCAGCGCGAAAACCAAAGGCGGCATAAAAATTTTATTCTGGCATAAAAAAAGACGAGGACCATCGGCCCTCGTCTTCCAAGTGCGCTTATTTTTTAAAAATATTACGACAGGGGCTTCGTCCCAACGCTCTTCGGGACATCCTCCGCATCCTGAGCCGTCGCCTGCACCAGATCGTTGACTATGGGCAGATCATTGATCCGCCGGACGGCCTCTCCGGCGGTCATGTGAATTATTAAATTGCAAAATCTCCCGGACGCAGCGTCCCGAAAACAAAGCTTTCCAGCGTCAGGGAATCCGTGAGCCCCAGCATCCTGTTTTTCTCTTTTCCTTCAAGGAAGATCAGATACGTGGGGGTTCCGGGAACATTAAATTTATTCTTAAAACTTTCCGTGAATTCTTCAGCCAGCAAACCGACCTTGAGCCACAAGCTATGCGTCACGGCAATATCTTTCATCAGATTCATCTGGCTTAGAAAATCATCGCTCCTTCGCATACATAACAGCAGGACGGGTTTTTTGACTAAAAGCACCTCATCTTCAAAATTATCAGGCCTGATCAGATGAATTAAATTATTCATAATTTAACCTCATGGCAGCCAAACGATAAAAATCATCCAATGTTGTTGCCCTGCAGGGAAGCGGTTCTTTCTCTTTCCATATCCGCGCCGACCCTTTTAGCCGCCCGCCACCAGATGACGGCCGCCGCCACGCCAAAGAGCGAAGCAACGTAAAGACCATAGACGATTCCCTGATATCCTCCCCCGAACACATCGGAAAGTTTACCGACCAAGGCGGGGCCGAAAGCGCCGCCGAACAGCATCATGCAAAAGTAAGCTGCGCCGGACGCTAATCCCTTTTGTTCGGGGCGAACCACATCCTGCGTCGAAGCCATAACCGCCGGATTGGGCATGCCGCTTGTTATTCCATAAACAACCAGCATCACGAAGGAAAAAATCATCATGGACTTGTTGTTGATGTCATGAACAGTCAGGAAAGCAAACCAGAGAGCTGCGGAAGCTGCAAAGATCCCGACCGCCGCCAGTTTCATGCGACCGCCCGTGCTTTTTGACTGCCACTTATCCGCAAACAACCCGCCCAGGATAGGACCGATCAGCGTCAGGATGGACAGGGCGCCGGCCACCAGACCGGCTTTAGCCTCGTTGATGCCGTAAGCCCTCATCAATAAAGAAGGAAGCCAGGTCAGATAGGAAAAAACGACGACGGCATAGAAGCCATAACCTACATAAATCAACCGCAAAGACCGGTTGGCAAATAATGATTTGACGTTTTGAGCAAAAGAAGGGGTTGCGGCGGCACCCGGATCTTTTTTAATGGAATAATCCTGCATGAAAAAGGCTAAAGCCCCTAGGATGATCCCCGGAATAGCAAAAACATAAAAAGCCGTTCTCCAGCCGCCGAAATGGAC
This sequence comes from Deltaproteobacteria bacterium HGW-Deltaproteobacteria-6, assembly GCA_002840435.1. Taxonomy (NCBI): domain Bacteria; class Deltaproteobacteria; species Deltaproteobacteria bacterium HGW-Deltaproteobacteria-6. The sequence goes on along the minus strand of PHAT01000007.1, from coordinate 66,988 downwards.
GGAAACATAACCGCCGGCCACCATGCCGACCAGGATTCCCACGGTAATAAACGTATTGAATATCCCGATTTTTGCCGCTCTTTTTTCCGGAGGATAAGAGGCCGCGATCAGCGCGGTGCCGCCTGCTCCAAATCCCGATTCGCCAAGGCCTACCCCTAAGCGGGCGGAAAGCAGTTGACCAAAACTGTTGCTGAGGCCGGTAAACAGGGTGAAGCCGCTCCAGGCAAAGGCCATCAGTCCGATCATTTTTTTACGGCTCCATTTATCAATCCAATGTGAGACAGGAACAACAAATAATAACACGCCGAGATAAAACATCGTGTTGGCCAGGCCGGCCTGAAAATCGGTCAGCCCCAGATCGACTTTCATCGGCTGCAAAACAGCCGCCATAATCTGCCTGTCCATATAGTTGACCATAAACAGCAAAGAACAAATCACCATGACATAGGTTGCTTTGGGCCCCCCCACTTGAAAATCCGGGGTTTTCTGATCTTTCATTCACGTACCTCCTTTTAATTTTTTAATGGAAGCCCATTGCGGATAACATGCCAGATGACGACACACAGGGTAATAATAAATATTATAAATAATGTCAGTTGGTTATGTGATAGATAGGACGGGCGGAGCGCTCGCACAATTGTGCAATGTCACATATTGCGCACCACACATTGAGGCACTGCACAACAGACTCAGCTATTTGGATCGATATGAAACTGGGCAAGTTTGCGGTACAGAGTCCGCCGGTTGATCCCCAGAAGATGCGCGGCTTTTGTCTTATTCCAGCGAACTTTGGCAAGCGCATCAATAATCTCCTGGGCTTCGGTGACCGGCTGCGTGCGGTTGCCGGAACCAGCGGATATACCGGGCTTGCGGAGGTCGCGAAACTCTGCCGGCAGATCTTCAAGCGTAATCACCCGCCCGTGGCAGATGATAAAGGCGTGTTCAATGACATGTTCCAATTCGCGGACATTGCCCGGCCATGGGTAATTCATGAATATATTAAGCACTTCTTTGGACACGCCCTCAATGCTCCGGTTAAACCGTTCGTTAAAAACACGACATAAATAGTCAATAAAAAGAGGAATGTCTTCCAGCCGGTCCCGAAGCGGCGGCAAGGCAACCTCCACAACCTTGAGACGGTAATAGAGATCCTCCCGGAACTCTCCCAACCGGACTTTTTCCTTAAGGTTCTTATTTGTGCAGGTAATCACCCGGACATCCACCTTCTGAGGCTCCGAGTCTCCTACCCGCTCGAATGTCTTGTCCTGAAGGACCCTGAGCAGCTTCAACTGGATAATGGGCGAAATGTCGCCGATCTCATCGAGCAGGAGCGTGCCGCCGTCCGCCGCCTGAAAGCGCCCCTGCTTGTCCTTGATTGCCCCGGTAAACGCCCCCTTGACATGCCCGAAGAGCTCAGACTCCAGCAGGCTCTCGGTCAGGGCGGAGCAGTTCACGGCAATGAAAGGTTTGAAGGCCCGCTGACCGCTGTAATGAAGCGCCCGGGCGACAAGCTCCTTGCCTGTGCCGCTTTCCCCCGTAATCAGAACCGTCGTTTCGAGATTGGCAAGATCCTCCAGCAACCGGTAAACATCCTGCATCTTTTTGCTCCGGCCGATGATATTCTGAAATTGATGACGCTCACGCAACTCTCTTTCCAGGTCCCGAAGCAGCGTGATGTCCCGGATCACCAGGACAGCCCCCAGATACTGGCCGCCCGCATCCCGAAGCGGCGCGCTGGTTACACTGACCAGCTGTTGCTGACGCTGCTGATGACCGCATTCGATATGGTACTCTTTGATCGTCGATTTCTTTTCCAGGGTCTGCCTGATCACATCTCTGCAGGATTGACTGCACAGGGTCAGACATTCTGAAAGGGGCCTGCCGACCATCCCGCGGGACGAAAGTCCGCAAATCGATTCCGTGGACTGATTGGCTTCGATGACGGATAAATTCATATCCACGGTAATGATCGCTTCTTTAACGCTGCCGAAAATAGCCTCCAAGCGGCTGCGGTGTTCGGCCAGTTCCTTTTCCACTTTTTTGCGTTCCGTAATATCCCGGCTGACCGATCGGAACCCGACAATGTCGCCTTGCGCATTGCGGATGGGCGATCCGGAGTCCTCAACCACTCTGCGGACGCCGTCTTCGCGGATTATTTCATAACTGAAACGACAGGGCATCCCCGTCTGGAAAACCCTGGCGTAGGCGTCAGAGGCGATTTGCCGGTTGACGGAATCCGTCCAGGATTTGTAGTTCAGCCCGATGGTCTGCTCTTTGGGGATACCCCAGATTTTGGACGCGGCATTATTGGAATAGGTAATATTTCCTTTTAAATCAATTTCTGAAATGGGATCTTCAACCTCATCCAGCAGCGTTTCATACTTGATCAGAAACTGCCTGAGCTGTGCCTCACGTTCCTGCGATTGCATGAAAAGCTCACGATAATCCATCGGGTTTTCTTCACAGGATTCCGGGGTGGAAGTTTCCGAAGTTTTTTTTGCGCTCGCTTGGTCGGGAGCAATGAGATCTTTGGGGTTGATACGATGATGCTTCATGGCAACTGATACATCCCTGATAAGGTTGTCCTTTCCTTTCACACACGGCTTTTGATCGAAGCCTTGCACGGCCCGAAATGCGGATAACCATCACTGGTCACGAGCCCGCCTCGATAATATTGCAACGGATGCCTGTTTGGCGATCTGCAGACACCCACGCCAGCATACGCGGGGAAAATTCATGACCTACTTCTTTAATTTAGTAAAGGAAATTTTTCGGTCATCATCCACACGTTTTGAAGCTGTCCGGCGTGGCATCCGGGTGAAAAGATCCAGGAAACGATCCGAAGCAGGAAGCAACGGAAATTTGCGCAAAAAAATGGGAGACTCTCTTGTTTAAGATAGAGTCTCCCATTTTACATGCCATGTTACGGAATTAACCCCAACGGCTAATTCAATCCATCCTTACTCAGCGACGCTCTTCCCCTTGCAGCGATCCAGATTCTGATCCATGAAAGGAAGAACTTTTTCCGCCGGAATATCCCAGGACGGCCCGCACAACGAACTGTTTTTCACCCAGTAATAAGGCGGCATATTCATCGACTGCTTCTGCTTGGCCGGCTCCACGAATTCACAGACACGGAATCCCTGAACGGCTTTGTGATCGCAGGCGCGCATCTTGGACACCCGTCCGCTCACGAATTGGTAAGAGTCTCCTTCAAAGACCGGGATGATCTTTTCCGCGTCACTGCTGCCGGCGCGTTCCACGACGCTCAGGAACCAGTACATTTGCTGCGTCCAGAAACCGTATGTTCCCCAGGGATACTCAAAAGTAGCGCTGTTGAAAGGCGCCACCGTGAATTTTTTCCACTCATTTCTCCAGACCGTGTAGTATTTCTTCATGCCCGGATTTTTAAACGCCGGACCGGCCATTTCAAAGTGTTTAATGTTCATCAGGCCTTTGCTTCCTTCAATGCCGACTTCTCCGAGCATGTTCGGCTCGTCCAGGAAGATGTTGGCAAAGGGAATGTTAATTCCCATTTGACGGGACTGTTTGAGCAGGTTGGCCGCATCGGGAGACCAGTCAGCGGTCCAGATGACTTCGGCGCCGGAGGATTTGATTTTTGTCAGGTAGGGAGCAAAATCCGTCAGGAAAAGTTTATGATAGTCTTCACCCACAATCTGCGCTTCCGGATAGTATTCTTTCAATCCTTTCTTAAAGCCTTCGGCCATGCCGCGGCCAAAAGAATAATCCTGACACAGAATGTAAAATTTCTTTTCTTTCTTGCGGATCTGACCATAGAAATAAGCCATGCCGCGTCCCACTGCTTCGGTCGAATCGGACGTCATGAAGGCATAGCGGGAGAAATTGGTTGCATCCTGAAGGTCATCCGACAAAGCCCCTATGTTCAGGGAGATGACTTTGTACTTGGTGGCCACTTCATTGGCAATCTTCATGATGTTGCTGCCCGACGTTCCCACCAGAACATGAACCTTTTCCTGCAAAACCATTCTTTCGCAGATCTTCTTGGCGATATCCGGCTTGGATTGGGAATCAGCCTTGAACAGAGCGATCTTTTTCTTTTTGCCGTCCACCATGATGCCGCCGCGCTTATTAATGTCGTAAGCAACAAAAGTGGCGCACAGCCAGGCCATCTGACCGTTGAGCGCACCGGGACCCGAATGAGGCCATACAATCGCCATCCGGAAAGTGTCGCCCTCCGGATTCACCCAGTTGGCGGGATCCCAGCCATTCATGTTGCCCATCTTACTTGCATCGAAAGCTGCTTTCGCCGCAGGAGCTGCCTGTGACTTGGCGGTCTTGGCCTTTGATGTTTTCTGGTCTTTTGCGGCGAGGGCGCACGACGGCGTGGAAATCGACCAGACGCCAAGTAAGAGAACACTCATCAAAACCATAAAAATAATCTTGCCTGTCCTTTTCATTTTTATTTACCTTTCTTTCTATAAAGTTTTTACATATGGAGCACACCGGCATCGACATTTCATATCTTCTTGTATCAGCAGCCTGCACCGACGCCATCCTGCTCCCCTGACGGCTTAAGACAACAACGGTAATCCCTCCATGGATCATCCTTTACTGTTTTTCATTAAATTGGCGATCATCAACTCCATGGCCAGTTCCCTTCCGGCGGACATGGCCGGCGCAAAACATCTGATGAAATCAATCTCTTCATCCGTCGGGTGCGGACTTTCCTTCAAGTCATCGGCTACTTTCAGATCCCAGGGCACCTCTTTTTTTATCTCTTCCACAGTGACCCGGGGATGAATCTGCGCCAGATACATCTCTTTCGTCACGGGATCAAACCGGAAAACACCCTTCGTGCTGAGAAGCATCGTCGGCCCCGAGCCGATGGGGAAGAGGCCCGATTGGTCACGGCTGTCTCCTCCATCCAGATAACCCGGCGACGTGAAGTAATCCAGTTTTTCCACAAAGTTACCCCCCAGCATCGTGAGGACGGTGCGCTTGGCATAAGAAAGAAAATCGGCAGCCCCTCCTGATCCCGGCAGCCTCATGGTCGGTTTGTAATAGTCACCGATCGCTGTCGTGTTCAGATTGCCATACTTGTCGACCTGCCCGACACCCAGGAAACAAACATCAACATATCCCCGGTAGGTCATGGTAAAGGCGGAAAACAAATCCGTGGCATAAGAAAAGCCCCGGCAGGAATGGGCGTCGGCAATGTGATTGAGCGGCAGAAGCGGTTCAAAATCTATGATGCCGGATTCCATCATCAGGGTCGCGTGCGGGGCATACAGCGCCTTGGCCAGGGCGCCTGCCGTCGTGGGCAGCCCGACGCCCAGAATGACGTTTTCATAATCATGAATTTCCTTGGCGACCGCAATCACGAGCAGTTCCTGCAGCGTATATGGTTTACTCATAGAGTTTTCCCCTTTCCTTCAACGTCTGTTCAAATTCCGCGAGGGTCATCCCGATGGCCCGTTCCCGCCCTTCCTCGTCCCAGCGGGTCGTGAAAGCCGATCCGTAATTGGCCGGCGCCGAGTAGTACGGTTTGCAACGGATGCCGTTGAGGTTTTTACTGCCGAATTTCTGGACGTAATGATCGATATAGGCGGCTCGGTTCTCGCAGCCGTAAACCCATTCGTCCATCCAGGCTTTCAATCCGTCCGCCGTCCCGTCCATCAGCATAAACAAACCGTACATGAACTGGTCGATGTTATAGTATCCCAGAACTTCCGTGGGATTCGCCCCCCAGGGCACTTCGCATACCGCATCCACGCGATAGGCGGGAATAATCGTCAGATGAGGACTTGACCGAATCACGTCATGTTCCACGATTTCCTCACAGGAAACCACAATCCGTTTGCTCGCCAGGGCGGCCGCGGCAACACTGCCCAAAGCGCCCCAGTACTGGGCATTGCCGAACTTGTCCGCCCGCTGCACATGAACAATGCAGACATCCGGATTGGCCGCCGGCACGGTCAACTTGTCCTTTCCCGTGTAGGGACATTTGATGATCCGGAATTTATCCTCCCCCATGAAGCTGCGTTTGCGGAAAATATCAGTGACGATGGCGCCTTCCAGCACCTGGATATAGGAAAAACCGTGCATGCCGGCCATGAGCCGCGCATTGTATTGAAAGTTGGTATAGTCTTCTACCTGGAGGGTTCCCGCATTCATCGCCCGCTCTACGGCCGACCCGCCCTTCTTGCCTCCCGCTCTGAGCACGTAAGTGCTGACCAGTTTATCCACGCATCCTGCACCGACCAGCACTTCCACGTCAAAAATACCGGATTGCGAATAGATCGTGAGTCCTTTGCGCCCCTGGCGGACAACCTCATAAACGAGTTCGGCGCAACTGCCGACGGTATAGTTCCCGATCACCAATTCATCGCCGTCATGAACAAATTTGCTGATTGCTTCACGGGCGCTCATCACCTTGCTGTTTTCAACAGTCATGCCTGCCTCCTCTTATTAAAATGCTCCCCGGCATATATCCTACGCCTCGAGGTATTTGGCGCGGACCTCGTGGTTGTTTCTCACTTCGTCGGCGCTGACCTGGCAGCCGATGCAGGCCTTGGACATCAAGTAAACGCGCTTGGCCAGAGACAGGGCCACCTTCAGGTTATGCTCCACCAGCAAAACCGAAACCCCCGCTTTGTTGATCTCCGCGAGAACGTTGCGGACTTCCTGAACCATGATCGGCGCCAGGCCTTCCGACGGTTCATCCACCAAAAGCAGCTTCGGATTTCCCATGAGCGAGCGTCCGATGGACAGCATCTGCTGTTCGCCTCCCGACAACTGCCCTCCGGCCTGATTTGTCCGCTCCTTTAATTTCGGGAAGTGATGAAATATTCGCTCCACTGTCCAGACATTCGGATCTTTCGGATCTCTGATCTTCCCGCCTTTGATCCCCAATAACAGGTTGTCCAAAACCGTCAGCTCCGGAAAAATTCTTCTTTCCTCGGGAACGTAGCCGATTCCGGCACGGGCTACCTTGTAAGGCGGTAAACCGGCAATCTCCTTCCCCTCGAACTTCACGGAGCCGGAGGTCGGTTTCACCATTCCCATAATGCTTTTGAGCGTGGTGCTCTTGCCCATGCCGTTGCGGCCCAGAAGCGCCACCAGCTCTCCTTCAGCAATCTCCAGGTTAATCCCCTGCAAAACATGGCTGGGGCCATAGTGGGTATTTAAATCTTTTACTTCCAGTAACATATGTGTTCACCTCATCGTTTCAGCAGATTGGCGGAATCGCGTTATTTTATACTTCCAGATCGCCCAAATAGGCATCCTTCACATCCTGATTGCTGCGTATTTCATCAGGCTTCCCTGTAGCCAATATCTTCCCGTAATGCAAAACGGTGATCCGGTCCGCCAGGTTAAACACCACATCCATATCGTGCTCGATGATGACAACGGTCTTTCCTTCCGTCAGCTTCCGGATCAGGGCCACCGCATCCTGCGTCTCTTCCCTGGACATCCCCGCAGCAAACTCGTCGAGCAAGACCAGCTCCGGGTCCGTCGCCAAAGCCATGCTGATCTCCAGAGCCCGCGATTTTCCGTACGACAAGGCGCCAGCCGGTGTGTTACGATCCTCAAATAAATTGATCCGCTTGAGCATCGCTTCCGTTTCCCCGGTCACTTTATCCATCTTATTGACCCTGCGAAACAGATTAAAACGAACCCCGTCTTTCGACAAGATCGCCAGCCGGATATTCTGAAAGGCTGTCAGGTTTGTAAACGTGCTGGTGATCTGGAAAGAACGCCCCATCCCGATCCGCGCCAGTTTGTGCGGCGGGAAACCCGTGATGTCCTTTCCCTTGAAAAGCACTTTCCCTTTCGTCGGGTGGTAGGTTCCCGTGATCGTATTAAACAATGTGGTCTTTCCCGCGCCGTTGGGCCCGATGACCGCGTGGCGTTCGCCTTCCTTAATCTGGAGATCGACGCCGAACAACACCTTCAGTCCGCCGAAACTATGCTGTAAATCTCTGGTCTCTAGTATATTCATGATGCCTTCTCCATTTCAGCTTTTCCGGCCAGCCGGGTCTTCACCTTGAAGATCAGTATTTTGATCAGTCCCATAAAGCCCATCGGCATGAACATGACCACCAGAATCAAAATCAAGCCCATCACCAGTTCCGTGCTTTCCGTGTAGCGCAGGATCAGCTCGTCAACCAGTTGGAAAATTGCCACGCCCATGATGGGGCCGAAAAAGCTCCCGACGCCTCCGATCATGATCGAGACGATCGGCGCAAAGGACATCCCGATCCCCAGCGATCCGTCCGCCGAAACCAGGTTATGGAACAACCCGTAAAGAGAACCGGCCACGCCGGCGAAGGCCGCTGAAAGCGTATAAATCACCGCCTTGGACTGGGGCACTTTGTATCCGAGGTAATCGATCCTTTTGGCATTATCCCGGATGCCCACCTGAATCTCGCCAAACGGCGTCTTGGTCAAAAACCACATCAGCCAGATGCATAAACCCAGAACGACCATCACCAGGTAATACATCTGTTCAGGAGAGCTCTTCAGGCTCTCGGTAAAGATCCCCGGCATCGGAAAGTTCCCGAGGCCATCCTCGCCGCCCGTAATCGTATGCAGCTTGAGCGCCAGAACATACATCAATTGACCAAAGGCCAGATGCAGCATCGCAAAGGCCGTTCCGCTTACGCGAACCACCAGCGGGCTCAACACCAGAGCCAACGCCATCGCCGCCAATACGCCGATCCCGATGGCCGGAAACAGGCTGATTCCCGCGATATGCTTCAATGCCAGCGCCGTGCCGTAGCCGCCGAATCCAAAATACATGGCATGCCCGAAACTCAGAAGCCCCGTATAGCCCATCAGCATATTCAGCGACACGGCATACGCGGAGAAGATCGCGAAGGTCACCACCGTATTCATGTAGTAGATGCCGGACAGTCTGGGTAAGAAGACGAGGATAATGATCAGCGCCAGCCATAAAATAATGTTTGTTTTCTTATTCATCATGTTCAATCCTTCACTCCAAATAACCCGTTAGGGCGAAACGCCAGGACTATCGCCATGAAAATCACCATCAGAACCGGCGCAAACTGCGAAACAAACTGGACCCCGTAGGAACTCAGGAGCCCGAAAATGATCGACACGATAAACGCCCCGGCTAAACTTCCAAATCCGCCTGTCACGACCACGATAAACGCGTCCATGCCCACCTGATCCGCCAGGCCCGGAAACACCGTCAGGATCGGCGCAATCGCCACGCCGGCCAGCCCCGCCATCCACGTCCCCACACCGAAGACAAACATGAAAACCAGATTGATATTGATCCCCAGGGCATTCACCATATCGCGGTCCGATACCGCCGCGCGCACGATCTTCCCCAGGCGGGTCCGGTACAAAAGCAGCATCATGAAAATCAAAACCACCAGCGCCAGCCCGATCACAAACAGCCGATACACCGGATAGGCCATGCCGCCGATGTCCACCATCCCCTGCAAAATGTCCGGCACGCGCAGCGGAAGGCTCTCCGTTCCCCAGATCTTCTTGATTGCCGCAACAATCACCGACCCGATGCCCATGGTCAGGATCAATTCGCCGAAGTGTCCTACCTTGTGGGCCCGACGCAAAAACAGCCGCTCCATCAAAACCCCCAGGCCCGCGGTAAGAACCGGCGCAATCAAAAGCCCCAGCCAGAAGCTCCCGGTGATCCCGACCACCTGGTAGCAGAAATAGCCCGTCAGCATGAAAAACACGGCGTGGGCCATGTTTAATATCCCCATCATCCCGAAGATGATGTTCAACCCCGACGCAATCAGAAACAAAATCATCCCGTACGCTATCCCGTGTATCCCCTGAGATATGTACATTGATACGGTTGGATCCATAAATTATCCCCTCTGTTTGATACCCATGGTTTTGGTTACTCAGCCCCCCGGACATTTCAGAAACTTTCCATCGCTACAGTTTTAAAACAAACGTCTGTCCTCCGGCAAAAAAAGAACGATCGCTCGCTTTTTTTGATCGCCTATCATGATTTTATTCCGGACGCAAGCCTATTTTTTCTTTATTTCGGAATCGATTGATGATATAAGGCTTCATCACAATACGTTAAAGATTGCACGCGGCATCGCCATTGATGACCCGATAGTTGTATGCTGCGTAACATAAGCAAAGAAGGAACTGATGGACAAACAAAACAAAAAAACAGACCAGAGAAAAATCAGTGAATCCGTAACCAGTCGAATTAAGAATTCCGATCGGGTCAGAGAAAAGCACCAGTTGATCGCGAAGAAAGCCGCCAGATTATTTATTAAAAAAGGTTATCCGCAAACCACCATCCGGGAGATTTCCAAGGCCACCGGCATGGCCATGGGCAATCTTTACGATTATATTTCGAAGAAGGAAGACATTCTCTGCCTGGTATTCGATGTCTATCACCGCCATATTGAGGATTCCGCAATCGTCGGCAAATATAAAGAAACAGATGATCCGCACAGGGAACTGCAATCATTTATTCATGGCAGCCTGCAGAACGTCAGAGAATTTCACGACGAAATCATCCTGATGTACAGAGAATCCGGTCTTCTGCCGAAGAAAAACCTGAAGCAGGCCATGCAGAAGGAATTGTCAGAGATCCGGGTACTGGAAAAAATCATCCGCCGCGGCATTGAGCGGAAAGTATTCAAAGCTCAGGATCCTTTCTTTGCCGCCAGCATGGTCTTTTATCAGCTGGTCATACCGGCGCTTCGCGGCTGGACCTTCAAGGGGAAATATTCTGAAATAAAAGTCAACAAACTTCTGGAAGATTACATTATCAAAAACATACTGGCCTGAGAATACCGCGGCCGGAAGAGATTCACCCGGAGTTTTCTGATCTCCTCTGCATCTTCAGCAGCTGTAAGAAAAACACACAGAGCGTCAACGATCACCGGATACCAGAGTCTGCCAGACATGCCGTTCCAGAAAAGAGCCGGGAACATTTTGTTCCATTTCTTCAAAAAGGGCGAACGGCGAGGCAAACGTCATGAAGTTGGAGCTACCCAATTGTTTGCTGACATAGACCCGGGCGGAAAGATCAGTTAAGCCCACAACAGCGCGTGGCCTGGCCGATCCGGCTTCCCGATAAGGATAGATGCCGATGGTCTGGCACCCGGCTGCATAAGGAATCACCACGTTTTCGTTGTCGCCTCGGCCATAATTGGCCAGCACAACCAGTGCGGAAAGTTGATCGGGATTGACAAAGAAAATGATTGTCTGGGGTTTCTCTTTCAGGAGATCAACGGCCGCCAGTGGTTTGAACACCACAAATCTTTCCGGAATATCCATAATCGGCAACGCCTGAATAAACCTGGAAACCAGCGCCGGGCTTTTGATGTAACGCTCGCCATGCAAAAAATGATCATGGCTTTCTTTGGTCATGAAAGGCTTGATTTGTTCGGCAAGTTCGGCTCCGCCCGGACGATCGGCATTTCCCGATGACAAAAAGTGGCAAAACCCTTCTTCGCCGCCGGGGAAATTTTTATATTGATTGCCAAACCCCAGGCCCACGCCGCCGCCGAAGCATCCGAATGTTTGTTTATCGGCCACGGCGGGTTTGCCCTTGGCGGCATGTACGACCAGCCACATTACACAGCCCCATTTGCCCGGGGAAAACTGCATTGCGCCTTCAGGTATTTCATCAGACCATAAAAGCGCCACCGGCTGATATTGAAGTTGTACAGCTTTGGCTATTCGGCTTTCCATCTCTGCCTCTCTGATCTTCTGAAAAGATTATAGCTCCTGAATCGGAAAAAATAAAGAAACTGTTGTGCCGCGACCCAGCTGGCTTTCGATTTCCATCTTTCCACCGTGCGCAAGCATCAGGTGTTTGACAATTGAAAGCCCCAATCCCGTACCACCCAGTTTACGCGAACGCGTTTTATCCAAACGGTAAAACCGTTCACCCAGGCGTTGAATTTCTTCCCGGGGAATACCCGCCCCCGTATCAGCAATCGTCACAATAACATTCCCGGCTTTTTCTTCTGCGCCAACCGTGATACTGCCGCCCTCGGGGGTAAACTTTACGGCGTTATCCAGCACATTGACAAAGATCTGACTGAGCCGGTCCGGGTCTCCTTTTATCCGGGGTATTTCTTCAGGCACATGATTTTGAATGAGAATTTTCTTTATCGCCGCTTTGGCTTCCAGAACCGGTATGACACTGCTGATGATATCCGGGAAATATACATCTTCGAAGAGAAATTTTACCTCACCCAGTTCGATCTTCGACAAGGTCATCAGATCTTCCACCAGGCGATTCAGCCTCTGCGCCTGCTTGAGCATGATATCAACAAACCGCCTGGCGTCTTCAGCATTATCAATGGCGCCGGCCTGGAGCGTTTCCAGATAGCCGATGATCGCCGTAAGCGGTGTCCGGATTTCATGAGTCACGTTGGCGACAAAGTCCGTCCGAATCCTTTCTAGTTTCTTGAGCCGGGTGACATCGTGAAAAACAATCATTTCTTTTTCTTCCCCGGGATAGCCATGAATTTCCGAGATGCTGACGCGCAGGATCACCGGATCAATGTTTCCCAGCGTGATCTCACTGGATACCGTATCGCGTGATTGTTTGAACCGGTCAAACGTTTTCTGTAATTCCACGTTGCGAAAGGCTTCCATCAATGTCTTGCCGCTGATGTCGCCGTATGGTTCAACCAGCATATTGCCAAGCGACGGGCTGACAAACTCGATGGTTTCATCAGTGTTCAGAATCAGAACCCCTTCGTTGATGCTGGTCAGGGCGGTCATCAATTTGCTTTTTTCTTCATTGGCCAGACGGATTTTGCTTTGCAACTCATCCACCAGATAGTTGATGTTATCCGCCAGGTTTTTTGTTTCATCTGAGGTCTGCAAAATAATGCTGCCCTGCGGCTCTCCGCGACGAAGCCCCTCGGTAAACCTTTCCATCAGCCGGATAGGCTCGGCCAGTTTATAAGAAATGAAAAGCGCAACCAGCAAAGAAATAATTGCCACGATGCAGATGGCCAGCAATACTTTTTGATAAACTTTTTCGACAAGAGACTGGACATCATGAAGCGGACGCGCCAGCCTGACATAGCCTACAACCTGCGCTTTTGATTTAATGGGTACGGCGACATAAAGCATATCCACACCCAGTGACTGGCTGAAGCGGCTGGACTTGCCCTTGCCCCGCAGTCTTGCTTCCTGTATTTCCGGACGGTTGAAGTGATTTTCCAGTTGGGCAATGTCTTTTTCCGAATCGGCAAAGACCTTGCCCCGGGCGTCCACCAGCGTCACCCGCGAACCGGATATGTTCGCAATCAGCCGCAACTGATCAGCCATCTCTCTGGTCGAGCTTAAATCAATCAGTTCGGCATAGGTCAGAAGCTCTCCCTCGATCTTGCCGGTCATCACTTTCCGAATCTCATCCCTGATAAAAAAATTCAAAACGAGAAACGAGCAGAAGATGATAATCAGGTAGGAGAAAAATATTTTTAAAAAAAGATTGCGCTTCACGCCGGCTCCTTATTCATTTGCAGCACAGGTCTGATGACGGACACAAAGCCCCGTCACCATGTACGTCACCATATCGGCAATGCCCTTGGCATGATCGGCGATTCGCTCCATATTTTTAGAAATCTGCATGATCATCAGGGATCGGCGAATCGATTTGGAATCCTCCATCATAAACGTCAACAGCTCACGAAATATCTGCTCATTTAAGTCATCAACCACCTGTTCTGTGCGCTGGACTTTTTCGGCCAGCGCCAGATCGTTGCGAATAAAACTATCCAGGGAATCCTTGATCATTCCGCTGACCAGATCAGTCATCCGGGGTAAATCAATGTAAGGTTTGAGCTGCGGCTCCTCATTTAACTGAAGAACCTTCTCGGCAATGTTCACGGCCATATCGCCGATTCTTTCCAGATGGCCGGTAATCTTGATCGCCGTGGTGATAAACCTTAAATCAATCGCCGTCGGCTGTCTGAGCGCCAGTATCTTGATGCAGCGTTCTTCGAGATCCGTATCCAGTTTGTCAATTTCATCATCATCCTCGATAACTTTCTTCGCGATGTCCGAATTTCTTTCAGACAGAGATTTCATCGCCAGCTGAATCGCTTTTTCGGTCAGGGCTCCCTGGTAGATCAGGCCATCCTTGATTTCCTGCAATTCTTTTTCATAGTGTAAACTGGTGTGTTTTTTTTCAGCCATGGTCATTTCTCCAATTGATTTTCAACCGAATCTTCCCGTTATGTAATCTTCCGTCTGTTTGATGTCGGGTTTGGTGAATATTTTCTCCGTCTTATTATATTCGACCAGGTTTCCAATGTAAAAGAAGGCCGTTTCATCGGAGATACGGGCCGCCTGCTGCATATTATGGGTAACAATGATGATTGTATAGTCTTTTTTCAGCTCTTCGATTAATTCTTCGATCTTGGCGGTGGAAATAGGATCAAGCGCCGAAGTCGGTTCATCCATTAACAGGATATCCGGTTTCATCGCCAGCGCGCGCGCGATGCAAAGCCGCTGCTGCTGACCGCCGGAAAGATTCATCGCCGATTTATTCAAGAGATCTTTGACCTCATCCCACAAAACGGCCTGTTTCAGACTCTGTTCCACCAGACCGTCCAGGTCACCCGCCTTGACTCCGGTCAGTTTGGGGCCATAGGCAATATTATTGTAAATCGTTTTTGGAAAGGGATTGGGTTTTTGAAAGACCATGCCAATCTTGCGGCGGATTTCCACCGGATCGACATCTGGCGCATAAATATTTTTCTCTTCAAAGAGAATGTCCCCTTCCACCCTTGTCCCGTCAATCAAATCGTTCATCCGGTTCAAGAGCCTCAGCAATGTCGATTTGCCGCATCCCGAAGGTCCGATGAGGGCGGTCACTTTATTTTTTCCAAACGTCATCGATATATCCGTGAGCGCCCGGCAGGGACCGTAATAAAAATTCACTTTATTTAATTTAATAATAGCATTGGAATCCATTTTACCACCTTTTATTTCTTCTCATATATCCGCGAATCACAATTGCAATCAGGTCAATGCCTAAAACCACCCCCACCAGAACCAGCACGGTGCCGAATTGAATGGGACGGGTCGCTTCAATGTTGGTTCCGGCGGTGGCCAGCACGTAAATATGATACGGCAGAGCCATGACTTCGTCAAAAACCGAACCGGGCAGCTTGGCGGTAAAATAGGCGGCGGCGGTGAACATGATCGGCGCTGTTTCGCCGGCGGCGCGGCCTATTCCCAATATGGATCCGGTTAAAATACCCGGCATGGCATTGGGCAAAACAATCCGGTAAGTGGTCTGCCATTTGGAAACCCCCAAAGACAGTGATGCTTCACGAAAAGTCTGCGGCACGGATTTCAGGGCTTCTTCCGACGCGCCGATGATGGTCGGCAGAATCAGAAAACCCAGTGTCATTGATCCGGCCAGAATACTCGATCCGAAATTCAGAAAAATAACAAAGAAACCCAGGCCAAACAATCCAAACACCACCGATGGAACCCCGGCCAGACAGTTGATGCCGACTTTGATGAAACGGACAATTTTCCCCTGCCTTGCATATTCCGTCAGATAGATCGCCGAAGCTATTCCCAACGGGAGACCGATGGCAATCGCGCCCACCGTCAGATATAGCGTCCCCAGAATAGCGGGCATGATACCGCCTTTCGTCATCGAATCAGTCGGAGGCTTTGTAATGAATTCCCAGCTGATCGAAGAGATGCCGTTGACGATAATGTATAAAACCAGCCCGCCCAGAGCCAATGTAATGATCAACGCCGAAGCCCGCACCAGCGTAAAAAATACGTTCTGCTTAAAATAGCGCCACTTCATGGACTTGTAGTTTATCGGCTTCATCTGCTTTCCCTTAAAGCGTTGCGGAACCCGTCTGACGGAATTTGTGAGACACGTAATCGGCAATTAAATTAAAAGCCAGCGTCAGACAAAACAAGACAATGCCGATGGCAAAAAGTGCCTGATAATGCGGACTGCGGAAGGGTGTCTCGCCCATTTCGGCTGCAATACTCGCGGGCATCGGGCGAACCGAATCAAACAGACTCTCCGGAATAGCGGCTGCGCCCCCGGCCACCATCAAAACAACCATGGTCTCACCGATAGCTCTCGCCATCCCCAGCATGACCGCCGTGGAAATGCCGGACAACGCCGCCGGGACGATCACCTGAACAATCGTTTCAAATTTTGTAGCCCCCAGCGCGTAGGAGGCTTCCTTGAATTCGCGGGGTACGGCATAAAGAGCATCCTCTGAAATACTGGAGATGGTGGGAATCGCCATAAGAGCCAGAATCATCGACGCATTGATGATATTGAGGCCGGTAGGCAGATCAAATGTTTCCTGCAGCCAGGGCGCGACAATCACCATGCCGAAAAACCCGAGCACAACAGAGGGCAATCCAGCCAGCAATTCAATGACGGATTTGAGAATTTCTCTGACCGCCTGAGGCGCGATTTCCGAAATGTAGATAGCCGCCAGCACCCCCAACGGCACGGCAATAGCCGTGGCAATAAGGGTAACGATCAACGAACCGACAATCAGCGGCAAGATACCGAAGGATGGCGGATCGTACGTGGGATACCATTCCATCCCGAAAAGAAAATCTTTAACGGATACCTTACCGAAAATCGGCAGACCTTCCCGGAATAGAGAAAAGACAATCAGCCCCAGAACAATCACCGAAACCAGGGCAAAAAGCAGAAAAACGTATTTAATGATAATTTCTTTTGTTTGACGAGTCATGCACCAGTCTTTCCATGTTGCGGCCGGCACCCCGCATCCCGGCTGCCGCAGATTACTCTATTCATTTTAGTGATGATCAAAACAGATTCGCCATGAGCAATCGTTCTATCACGTCACAGCCAATCTGTATGAATACATTATTTCTTTTTAACGGCTTTTTTCACATCCATCAGTGGAACAAAGCCTTCTTTAACCACTATTTTCTGGCCTTCTGCCGATTTGACAAAAGAAATATATTTCGCCATCTGCCCCCGGGGCTCCCCGTTGGTATACATGTAAAGCTCTCGAGACAAAGGATATTCTTTGGACATGGCAGCCGCAATGGTTGCTTTGATACCGTTAACTTGCAGTGGCTTTAAGCTTTTATTGATATAACCAATACCCACATAGGCAATCGCATACCTGTTTTTCGCCACCGCCGTCACCAGAGCGCCGTTGGACGCCAGCATCTGAGCTCTCGGCGTCACCTTTGCTTTTTTCATGATAAAATGGTCCCAGGATTCAAAGGTGCCGGAAGAAGAATCACGGGAAATCACCACGATCTTCAAATCGTCACCGCCCACTTCTTTCCAGTTGGTAATTTTCCCCTGATAGATCTGGCTCAACTGGTCGATGGATAAATTCGTGACTTTGTTTTTCGGATGAACGACTGGAATAATCGCATCGTAAGCCACTACATGCGCAACCGGATTGATCCCTTTGGCTTTGGACAGCTCAATTTCTTTCGTCTTGATTTCACGGGATGATGTGGCGATGTCCGTTGTCTTGTCGATCAATGCCTTGATGCCTTCGCCGGACCCTCCGCCGGAAAGAGAAATCTGTACTCCGGGGTTCGCCTTCATATAAGCTTCCAGAGTGCCCTGCGCCACCGGCAAGACCGTAGTTGATCCTTTGATCACAATGGATTCAGCAGCCAGGGACGCCCCCGCCGTGAAACATAACATTAGAAGCCCTAAGGCCGCTTTCCTGACAATATTGAACATTTCATCCTCCTCAATTTTATTTTGGAGCAATATACTGATAAAATGTTACAGCATCATGACAAATCGATGAATTTCAAATAACAGCGTCAAATAACCATTAACCATAATCGCTTAACGGGCAAAGTAATTTACGGCAAGATAAATGCAGGCGGAAATTATGGCGGAAATGGGTATGGTTAAAATCCAGGCCCAGATAATGTTTCCTGCAACACCCCAGCGCACGGCGGAAAGTCTTCTGGTGGAGCCTACGCCAACGATGGCGCCGGTAATCGTGTGCGTCGTGCTGACGGGAATTCCTGCCACAGTCGCGCCGATGATTGAACAGGCCGCAGCCGTTTCGGCGCTAAAACCGCCGATGGGCTGGAGTTTGGTGATCTTGGTTCCCATCGTTTTTACGATGCGCCACCCGCCGAACATGGTGCCCAAAGAAATCATCGTATAGCAGGTGATAATGACCCAAACAGGGATATGAAAGGTATTGCCCAGCAATCCTTTGCTGAAAAGCGCCATGGCAATAATCCCCATTGTTTTTTGCGCATCGTTCATACCGTGCGCTAATGAATAAACCGCCGCGGATAATAGTTGGAGTTTCCGATAAACTTTATCCGATTTGGCTATATTGGAATTCCGGCTCAGGTTCATGGCCAGAATCATAAATGCAAACCCCAGCGCCATACCGATAGCAGGGGAAACAATAATAAATATTGTTGTTTTGGTAATGCCGGACCAGACCAGTGTGCCGGTGCCGGCTTTGGAGACGGCTGCCCCGATCAGACCACCGATCAGCGCATGTGAGGAACTGCTGGGTAAGCCATAATACCAGGTTGCTATATTCCAGATGATCGCGCCGCCTAAAGCAGACAAAATAACCAGATTATCGACAATGTCCAGATGAATGATGCCCTTGCCAACCGTATGAGCGACTTCGGTACCGACAAAAAACACGGCGGCAAAATTAAAAAAGGCCGCCCACATGACAGCGTGCTTGGGTGAAAGAACGCGCGTGGAAACAACGGTGGATATGGAATTGGCGGAGTCATGAAATCCGTTGAGAAAATCAAAAACCAGCGCAATGGCCACCAGAACAAAAACAAATGCCATAGACTCAAGCATGTTTCAGGATCATCCTTTCTGTAATATTGGATATATCTTCACAACCATTAATTACTGCTTCAATCCACACAGGATTATCTTTCCAGTGCATCGGTCTTATTGATGCTTTTATTTTCTTGCGGGGGCAGATCCTTGATAATGGATCTGACATTATAGATGCTGAAAAACACCCCGGCAATCATAAGAAATAGGATAAAGAAGGATAAGACCTTATAGGCTTCCATTTGTGTTTTTGCCATCAATTCCGTTTCCTTCAGCCTTTTTTCAGCCAGATTTTTAATAACCTCCACCATGGCGTCTATCTCATCTGTCAGTGCCCGATCTATACCCCGCACGCTTTTATCGACCAGCACGGCACGTTTGAGATCAGGCTGTTTGTATTTCTTAAGGGCTCCCCGATACTGATGACCCAATGCTTCATGAACTTTTATTGCAGCGGCAATCTGAGGGACGGACATCTGTGCGCCCGATGTCATTTGGGACAGTGATGCAAGGCATTCGTTTACTTTTCGATCTTCCTCGTTAAAGGCTTTTAAATGGTTATCAAATAGATTCTTATCGTTCCCGCGCAGGAGAATATTCTTCCACTCCTGAACCTGCTTTTTGAAATGAACCTGAGAAAGACGCGCCGTATCAATGGCATTGGCCATAGCTTGCCCCTCAAGGACGCTTTTATGAAGACGCTGGTTTGATTCTATAATAGCGACAAGCCCATATAATCCGATAACAATAATCAACACCACGAGTATACTCAAAGAGATAATGACTCGCCTTCTCACGGATATGTCCTGAAATGTGCTATGCGGCTCTTTCATAATAATCACCTTATCATATGAATAAATTTCTCATATCACAATGCGTATGACCGGGTTCAATACCAATCAAACACATCCCTTGAAAACCGTTATTTCAGAATGACGAAATTCTCACCCGTTTTTTTAATTCTCAGTTACAGGGAAAATGTTACAGTTTGATGACATTCAAGTGAAGATACAGATACAACATAAGGAAACGGATAGGCGCTTCTGCCTGTAACGGACAATTTACTGCAGATCGGTAAATTTATAACCAAATCCGCGAATGGTCATAATATAACGGGGATGGTCCATATCTTTCTCAATCTGACTGCGCAATCTACGGATATGCACATCGACGGCGCGGTCAGTGATAAACGTGTCATCTCCCCAGACATGATCCAGAATTTGATCCCTCGAATATACCCGTCCGGGGTTGCGCGACAGGAAAAAAAGAAGTTTAAGTTCCGTGGGGCTTAACATGACCGGTCTGCCGCCCACAGACACTGCGCAGGATACATAATTAATGGCCAGCCCGTCAAATTCAAAGGTCTCCCTGATGGCCGGTTTCTTCCCTTCCTGGATGCGCCTCAGAATTGTTCTTACTCTCGCAATGAGCTCTTTCACACTAAAGGGCTTGGTCATGTAATCATCCGCGCCGATTTCCAGGCCGATGATCTTATCGACCTCATCGGACTTTGCCGTAAGCATGATAATGGGCAGCTGCGCAGTTTCCGGATTGGCGCGAATGGCCCGACAGATGTCCAGACCGTTCATACGGGGAAGCATCAAGTCCAGAATGATCAGATCGGGTTTTTGAGTTTTAACGGTTTTAAGAACGTCGCCACCGTCGTAGGCTTTGATCGCGGTATATCCTTCCTTTTCCAGGTTATAGGATATCAGATCAGCGATATCCTGCTCATCATCCACAATTAGTATTTTAGCCATACTTGCAATTCACTTTATGGTAATCTAGCAGGGACCATCGTGGCGGCACCATGATCTGCCGCCGTCTGAAATAAATTTCACCAGAAAACTAATCGGGAATAACCTTAAATACTTCATCACCGGGTCGAACACGGTCCGAAACCTTTAAGCCGATGGAATCGCCGGCAACGGCTTTTTGCACCGATTGATTATCCACTTCCATGGACTCGATCACATCGGTAAATTCCGTCGTATGCCCGGAGAATTTAATGCTGTCACCGACCTGTAATTCACCTTCCGTCATGTGTACAGCGGCGACTGAAGGTTTTGCAAAAAATTTGACAACTTCGCCAATTTTCTTTTCTGCCATAACGATACCTCCATTTTTTCTTCTGCTGTTGAATCATTGGATCACCAATGACCCAGCACTTTTTTTCGGTTACGAGTATAAAAAATTTGGCAGGGTATGTCAATTGATTTAGGGATGCAGCTTCTTCTGCGTGTCTCCTTGCTGAAATTGTATTAATTTACGGGATAAATACCTGCTGCAGCCTTATTCTTATTACAAACATCAAGAGGCTATTTCCGGTTTGGCTTAACTCCCTGACGTCGCCTTATACGGACAGGCCGGTCGAGTATCTTTTTCCCGTCCGGCCTTTTTTCCTCCGCTTCGCACCTCTGCTCATCATCGTTGACATGCCGGGAAGGCTGTTTAATCAGCCTGTTTCAGAACGTCAGCGTCAGCTTGTTAATGAGCAGATAATTATTATCGACATTATTGGCGGCATTAATTCCTTTATAGTAATCACCAGCCTTCAGGTAACCTCCACCCAGCATGTAAGAGAGATTATTGGTGATTTTGTAAGTTGCCGTCAAATCCATTTCATAACCGTACTTGTCATCCGTAAATGCTCTTTTCCGGTCGGCGACGGCATACGACACGGACGCCTTGATGTCCAGTTTAGCAACAGGCCGGACACCGCCTCGCACCTGGTATAACCAGGCGTTGGTCATATTGGTATCCTGGGCCGCGCCGTTATAACCAGCCAGAGCGCCCGCCCAGTAGGTCCGTTCATAATTCCACATAATCAGGCAGGGCTGCCAGTCACGGCCGCCATTGAGGCCGTCTTCAATTTTATTATCGTTAGGATCACTGTCGCCCTTCGCATAAGCGACACTGCCGCCCACATAAAACATGCCTAAATCAGCCGTTGCGTCAACCCAACCGGACATGCTTCTAAGGTCTTTATCGGCAAGGGCTGAAGGTGCTTCATACTTCTGATCGCCCGTGAGGTAGTTGTATTCCGCCTGCAGAGCCACCGGACCGATTTTTGCGATCACATAAGGGGTAAACACATAATAGGTTCTCTTGTAAGGATCTGCTGCGGTGCGGGTTTCGGCGTAATTGTAATAATTGACATTCAAGCCCGCCTTGCCGTTTTTCCAGGTATAAACGCCTTCGATGCCGTATTTATCGTTGTCGAGATCAGAGGTGGTTCTGGCCAATTTAGCTGAGCTGCTCTGCTCTTTGACTTTGGTATAGGCCAGATTGAGTGTAGCGGGACCAACGCTGTATGAATACTTCATCCGTCCGTAAGGAGCGTAACTGTTGCCGAAAATCGTTCCCGTGGTGCCGTCATTCATGTAACCGACATCGAAAGCACCGATAGCCGCTTTATAATTGATGTAGGCCCAGTCCAAAGCAAGGTTTTCATTTTCCGCGACACTTCCTGCAGAGTCGGCGTCCAATGCCGTGCCGGCTGCGCTTCTGGCTGCCCCCCATGCCCGCTCCATGGCGTCAAAACGCGTAATGAAGGTCAATCCCGGTGACACGACAAAATCCGTTCTGACTCTTAATCTCTGGTAATAGAAAGCGGTCGAAGGCCCCGCATCCTTCTGTAAATTAACGCGGTTCATATACATGCCTGCCGCATAGTACTCACCGCTAAATTTCAAATCAACGGCCATTGCTTGCGTGCCGAAGGCTGCGATCAATCCCAGCGACAGCAAAACTAACCAAAACTTCTTCATCTTTTCCTCCTCAATAAACATCAAATTTAAATTTTCCGCCTTCCTCACAAAACGGGCATTCCTAGAAAAAGGCGCCTCATTTATTAATGTTCAGAACTATAGAGGTTGTTTATTACAGGATGATGTCAGTACGGTGATAAGTTGAAAAAGATGATAAGCTGCATAAGTGCATTGTTTCAAAATTTCTTTTTTTGAACTGAGGCAAGATTTGAAATCATGATGTTTAATTAACCCGAACCACAAAAAAAGGCAGGGTTTGCACCCTGCCTTCTGATTGTTCACGAATTTTTACTATTCTTCTTTTTTGGCTTTTGCCTTAGACTTCGGCTTTGCTTTTTCTTTCTTTTTCTCATCCGGAATATATTCCAGGATGGAAACAGGAGCATTGTCACCGAAGCGGTATCCAACTTTTACAATGCGCGTATAACCGCCGGCTCGATTGCGGAATCGTTCGGTCAGTTCGCCGAAAAGCTTACCGACCATGTCTTTATCGCGTACAATCGATAATGCCTGACGCCTCGAATGAAGATCACCTTTTTTACCCAGCGTAATCATTCTATCCGCCAATTTACGCACTTCCTTGGCCATTGTATCCGTCGTCCGAATACTTTCATGTTTTATAATCGATGTCACCATATTGCGAAACATGGCTTCCCGATGGCTGGACGATCGTCCCAGTTTTCTTCCCGCCTTACCATGATACATTGCTAAATTTTCCTTTCCTGACTGTCAAATCCCGATGATTGATCAAATATTGCTTTCAAGCGATGTTACTTGATTCATGTCGCCGTCTTTTACGAATTGATCTCCAGTTTCATTCCAAAAACAAGACCATATTCGTTGAGAATATCTTTTATTTCGGAAAGCGACTTGCGGCCGAAATTCTTTGTTTTAAGCATTTCCGCCTCCGTCTTCTGAACCAGCTCTCCTATCGTGTTAATTCCCGCATTTTTCAGACAATTGGCGGAACGCACGGAAAGTTCCAGATCCTCAACAGACCTCGTCAGAATTTCATTGACGTTTCCTTTTTCGTCTTCCTTTTCCGGCAAAACTTCTTCTTCGACTTCTTCAAAATTAATGAAGACATCGAGTTGCTGTTTCAATATTTTAGCTGCATAAGCGATGGCATCGCCCGGATTCAAACTTCCGTCCGTCCAGACTTCCAGCACCAGTTTGTCATAATCCGTGATCTGGCCGACACGGGCGTTCTGTACCACATAATTTACTTTTTTAATCGGCGAATAAATCGCGTCTATATTAATGGTTCCTTCGGGCTGATCAGGTTCTAATTCCTTCTTGGCCGCCGCATAACCCTTGCCCATCTTCACAACCATTTCCGCGTTAAAGGCACCGCCACCGGACAGCGTTGCAATATAATGATCGGGGTTTAAAACATCAATCGTTCCATCCGTGATGATGTCGCCTGCCGTAATAACACCGGCGCTGGTTACATTAAATCTTACGACTTTTGTATCCGCCACTCCCAGTTTAAAGCGGACGCCTTTCAGATTCAAAATTACATCTGTTACGTCTTCTTTGATTCCGGGAATCGTAGAAAACTCGTGTAAAACACCATCAACTTTTATAGAACAAATTGCCGCTCCCTGAATGGAAGAAAGCAATACCCGTCTTAACGCGTTGCCCAGCGTTACGCCAAATCCTCTTTCCAAAGGCTGAATTGTAAATTCTCCATAAAACCGTGTATGCGTTGCTTCATCAACATCTACACGTTTGGGACGAATCAAACTCGACCAGTTTCTCTGCATAGTCAACCCCACCCTCAAGCTGGTTTATTAAATATTTTCGCTGCTTACTTCGAATAAAGTTCTACAACAAGCTGTTCCTGCACCGGCATGGTTAAATCTTCACGAACCGGAAGCATTTTAATGGTCGCTTTAAAGTTATCTTTATCCAATTCCAGCCAATGTGGCACACCGCGTCTCGCAACGGTTTCCATTGCTTCGAGTATCCGATTAATTTTACGAGAGCCTTCTTTGACAGTTACTTCATCTCCCGCCTTCAGCAGGTATGAAGGTATATTGACCGCTTTGCCGTTAATCAAAAAATGGCTGTGGCTGATCAATTGCCTTGCCTCAACTCTCGAATTTGCAAAACCAAGGCGAAACACCATGTTGTCTAATCTGCGCTCCAGAAGCACCAGCAAATTCGTACCGGTGATGCCCTTTTGCCGATCGGCCTTTTCGAAGTAGCCATGAAACTGCTTCTCTAAGAGGCCAAACATTCTTTTGAGTTTCTGTTTTTCGCGCATCTGCGTGCCATAGTCCGACTGCTGCTTCTTATGGGACTGACCATGATCTCCCGGAGCATAGCCCCTTCTTTCAAAGGAACATTTCTCCGAATAACACCGATCGCCCTTTAGAAAAAGCTTTAAGCCTTCCCGGCGACACATTCTGCATGAGGAATCCGTATATCTTGCCAAAAAACGCCTCCCTTTAATCTCAAATCATTCTTAAAATAAATTTTTATACCCTGCGCCGCTTTGGCGGTCTGCAACCGTTATGCGGAACAGGCGTTACGTCGCGTATCATGGTAATGGTCAATCCGGCCAGCTGCAAAGAACGCAAGGCCGACTCCCGTCCAGCACCAGGGCCCTTGATGTAAACTTGAACCCGTCGCATGCCCTGTTCCTTGGCCTTACGAACCGCATCTTCCGCAGCCATCTGCGCTGCAAAAGGGGTGCTCTTGCGCGAACCTTTGAAGCCCTGCAATCCCGCGGACGACCAGGAAATGACATTACCCGTCATATCCGTGATCGTGATAATTGTATTATTGAAAGTGGATTGAATATGCGCAACCCCTTCCGTAATATTTTTCTTTTCTTTTTTCTTACCTGTTTTTCTGACTGTTTTCGCCATTTTTCCTCCGGTCGAAAATTAATTCCAGCTACTTTTTCTTGCCTGCGATTGCCCTTCTCGGACCTTTTCTTGTCCTTGCATTGGTGTGCGTTCTCTGCCCTCTAACGGGAAGTCCCTTACGGTGGCGCAAGCCGCGGTAAGAACCAATATCCATCAAGCGTTTAATCGACATGGATATTTCCCGGCGAAGATCTCCCTCCACCTTGCCTTCTTTATCAAGGATGCCTCTGATCGCCGATATTTCGGAGTCGGCCAGTTCGTCAGTTTTTGTATCCGGGCTAACACCCGAATCTTTCAGGATTTGCTTTGCCCTGGTTTTGCCGATACCATAAATATAAGTTAAAGCAACTTCCATTCTCTTATTTTTCGGTAAATCAACACCTGAAATTCGTGCCACCTATAACCTCCTGAAATGTTTAAAACTAGCCCTGACGCTGCTTATGTTTCGGGTTTTCACAAATAACACGCAAAACACCCTTGCGTTTAACTATTTTGCACTTCTCGCATATTTTTTTCACTGACGATCTTACTTTCACGCTATCAACTCCTTATCCTCGGTAAAAAAATACTTTTACTTCGTCCTGTAAGTTATCCGGCCGCGGGTTAAATCATAAGGGGAAAGCTCCACCGTTACTTTATCTCCCGGCAATATTTTAATAAAATGCATTCGCATTTTTCCGGATATGTGCGCTAATACCTTATGCCCATTTTCCAGTTCTACCCGGAACATGGCATTAGGCAGTGGCTCAAGAACCCGACCTTCAACTTCTATTGCTTCCTCTTTGGCCATACATTTATTCTATTTCATTCCTGCCGGTAAATTAAGAAATCAATTAATTTAATCTGCTTAATATCTCCGGCCCGTTATCAGTGATTGCCACCGAATGCTCAAAATGAGCCGATAAACTGCCATCCGCCGTAATCACCGTCCAACCATCAGATAAAATCTTTACTTTATATTTCCCAGCATTGACCATCGGCTCGATGGCCAAAATCATCCCTTTTTTCAGTTCGATCCCACGCCCTTTTTTTCCAAAATTCGGAATTTGCGGGTCTTCGTGCAGATTTTTTCCAATACCATGACCGACAAAATCACGAACAACCGAATAACCAGCCGCTTCTACCGTCTCCTGAACCGCCGCCGATATATCGCCCAAGCGGTTTCCGTTACAAGCCTGATTGATTGCTGCATACAAGCTCTGTTCCGTCACCTGCATCAGCTTGGCTGCCTGGTCGCTCACCCTGCCTACGGGCAGCGTTATTGCCGAATCACCATAAAGGCCTTGATAACAGACGCCATAATCAAGCCCGATAATATCACCTTCTACCAAAACACGGTCCGACGGCATCCCGTGAACGACTTCTTCATTAACAGAGGCACACAGAGAATAAGAATAACCTCGATAACCTTTAAACGCAGGCTTTGCGCCTCTTTTCACCGTTACATCTTCGGCTATTCTATCCAACTCCCTGGTCGTGACACCCGGTTTTACTTTTTCGCGAAGGACACTTAATACTTCTGCGACAATCCGGTTACTTGCTCTGGCTTTGGCAATTTCATCCGGCTGTTTCAGAATGACCATGAGCCCAACCAACCTCAAGATAGTTTTTAACGTCTGCGGGCAATGTGTCCTTTTTTCATAAACCCTTCATATTGACGAGTCAGTAAATGCGATTCAATCTGACTCGCTGTATCCATCGCTACGCCGACAACAATCAAAAGAGACGTACCGCCAAAATAAAAGGGTGTATTTAATTGAGAAATCAACACACTGGGCAACACACAAATAATCGAAACGTAAATAGCGCCGCTGAAAGTCAGTCTTTCCAGTATCTCTTCAATGTATTCAGCCGTTTTCTTCCCCGGCCGGATTCCAGGAACATACCCGCCATATTTCTTCATATTTTCAGCCATATCATCAGGCTTAATCGTCACGGCCGTATAGAAGAAGCAAAAGAAGAAAATCAACGCGACAAATAGAATTTCATATCCAAACTGTCCCGGTTTTAAAAGTCCTGCAAACGTCTGCATCCAACCCTGCGGCGCAAAGTTAGCAATGGTCGCCGGGAACATGATTACAGATGATGCAAAGATCGGTGGTATAACGCCGGCGGAATTAATCTTGAGCGGCAGATGAGTCGTTTGCCCGCCATACATCTTCCTGCCGACGATTCGCTTGGCGTATTGCACTGGAATTCTTCTCTGAGCGGCTTCAACATAAACAATCGCGCCAATCACCGCTATCATAAACACCGCAAGTAAAACCAGAACTAAAAAATGTAATTCACCTGAAGCATATAAGCTCCATGAATTGCCGATGGCGGCGGGAAGATTGCAGACGATTCCTGAGAAAATGATCAGAGAGATACCGTTGCCGATTCCCTTTTCCGTAATCGTCTCACCTAACCACATTAAAAATGACGTACCGGCCGTCAGCGTGATGATGGTCATAAGTATAAAAGCCCAACCGGCATTCAAAACGATGGGGGCGCCCGTTGGACTGGCCATATGCTGTAAGCCCCAGGCAATGCCGAATCCTTGAACAATACTTAGTCCGACTGTGCCGTAACGGGTATACTGGGTTATTTTCCTGCGGCCGTTTTCACCTTCCTTGGAAAGTTTTTCCAAATGCGGAATGGCTACTGTCAATAAATTAATAATAATGGAAGAGGTAATGTAAGGCATAATGCCCAGAGCAAAAATTGAGAAGGTGCTCAGAGCGCCACCGGCAAACAGGTCCATCAATCCCAGCATAGAGCCTCTTGCGCTCTCAAAAAACGCAAGCAATGCTGTATTGTCAATTCCCGGGGTTGGAATGAATACGCCGACACGGTAAACCGCCAGAAGAAGCAAGGTAAACAAGATTCTTCTTTGCAATTCCGGTATTTTTGAAACGCCGCCTAATCCTTCCAGCAAGTTAAATTACCTCTTCAACGGATCCGCCTGCGGCGGTGATTTTTGCTTTTGCAGCCGAACTGATTTTTGCTATCTTCACGGTAACGGGAAAATCAATATTGCCTTTGGCCAGAATCTTAACGCCGTCACCTTTTTTCTTGACAAGTCCACTTGCTAAAATGGCTGCTTCATCAATGACGGCGCCTTTTTCAAATTTGCGGCACAAGTCCATCAGATTGACAGCGACATAACTTTCTCTAAAGGGATTGCGGAAACCTCTTTTCGGCAGTCTTCTGGACATGGGCATCTGACCACCCTCAAAACCATCCCGAGTTGAACCGCCCGAACGTGCCTTTTGTCCTTTATGGCCTTTACCGGATGTGCCTCCGTGTCCGGAAGCGTCACCACGGCCGACTCTTTTTCTTTTCTTTGTCGCTCCGGCGGGCGCTTTCAGAGAACTCAAATCCATAACCTACTCCTTTGATTCTTCCACAGAAACGAGGTGGATCACTTTATTAATCATGCCGCGGATCTCCGGAGTATCCACCAGAGTCACGGTGCTGTTCAATTTTTTTAATCCCAAACCGCGCATAATCTTTCTTTGCTTTTCCGGCCGGGTAATGACACTTTTTACCATTTTAATTTTTAACATTTTGCTCACTGTATAAACCCTCGTTAAATTTTACTTGCCTCTTTGCGCGGCAATTTCCGCAGGGTCTTTCAACTGACAAAGCCCTTCAACAGTAGCTTTGACCAGATTATGCGGATTGTGCGAACCTAAACATTTAGTCAAAATATTATGAACGCCGGCAACTTCTAAAACGGCTCTCACCGCACCGCCGGCTATTAAGCCCGTTCCTTCCGATGCCGGTTTCAATAACACTTTACCCGCACCGAACTTTCCCAGAACTTCATAGGGAATCGTTTTATTGGCTACCGCCACTTTGACCATGTTCTTCTTGGCCATTTCCATCCCCTTGCGGATCGCTTCGGGAACTTCATGTGCTTTACCCAAACCCGCTCCAATCATGCCCTGGCCGTCACCGACCACAACGATGGCGCTGAAACGAAACCGTCTTCCTCCCTTAACAACTTTTGCCGTACGATTAATGGCAATCACGCGGTCGAGGAGCTCCCCATCTTTCATTTCTTTTTTTTCCAACGATTCTTCCCTTATCATGAGTTCTATACACTTAGTTGAGTTTAAAATTTAAGGCCATTTTCCCGCGCTGCATCGGCTAAGGCTTTGACGCGGCCATGATAGAGAAATCTTCCTCTATCAAAAACAACTTTTTCCACGCCTAGAGTCTGCAAACGCGCTGCAATCAACTTTCCCACTTCTCTGGCCACATCGACTTTTTTGATTCCTTTGAGCTTGCCGGCCAATTCTTTACTCAGGGTAGAAGCCGTCGCAAGGGTTGTCCCCTGAGCGTCATTGATCACCTGAGCATAAATATGTTTATCCGAACGGAAAACAGATAGACGTGGTCGTTCTGAAGTTCCCGTTAGTTTACCCCTTACTCTTTTCTCTCTCTTATCTCTGATTTTCAGTGTCTTTTTGGAAGCCAATGTTCCACCTCTTTAAGGCTATATTTAATTAACTTTTATTTTGCGCCTGCAGCTTTTCCGGCTTTACGGCGAATATACTCACCCGTGTATTTGATTCCTTTGCCTTTGTACGGTTCCGGTTTCTTTAACGACCGGATCTCCGACGCGACACGCCCGACCAGTTCCTTATTGATTCCGGAAACAAGCAGATTCACCTGCTTATCAACTTTTACATCGATCCCTTTGGGAATGCTGTATTCCACAGGGCTGGAAAAACCCAGAACCAGCTTCAAGGTTGTACCCGCAACTTCTGCACGGTAACCAACACCGGATATTTCCAATCCCTTTGTGAAACCGGTGCTGACACCGGTCACCATATTGTTGATCAAGGTTCTGGCCAATCCATGATATGAGCGGACAAGACGATCCTCTGATTTTCTCTCAATGGCTAAATTATCACCAGAAACAACCATCGTGATGCCATCCGGTAATTTCGAAGACAATGAACCTTTGGGCCCTTCGACTTTAACAATGCCGTCACTTTGGCTTATTTTTACATTCTTGGGAAAAGTGATCGGCTTTTTACCTATTCTCGACATGAACAAGAACTCCCGTTTAATAATCTATAATTTAACTACCAAACTTTACAAAGAATTTCACCGCCGACATTCGACTCTCTTGCTTCCTGATCGGTGATGACACCCCGGGAAGTTGAAAGAATCGAAATGCCAAAACCATTGAGCACTTTCGGAATACTGTCAGCGGCCACATATACTCTTCGCCCCGGCTTGCTGACCCTTTTGATGTCGGTGATCACCGTACGTTTTGCATCCGGATATTTGAGGATAATCTTCAACATCGGACGGCCCTTTTCATCCTTCACCACATCATAATTATTGATATATCCAGTCGTTTTCAGGACCTTGGCAATATTCGTATTCATCTGCGACATGTAAACATTAACACTCTTGAAACGAGCTTTATTCCCGTTTCGAATCCTGGTCAGCATATCGGCAATAGGATCAGTCATCCCCATGCTTTTTCTCCTTAACTTAAATTACCAACTAGATTTTATAACACCGGGAAGCTCACCCTGTAAGGAAAGTTTCCTCAAACAGATTCTACACATTTCAAATTTTCTATAATACGCTCGGGGCCTGCCGCATATCTGACAGCGGTTATACTCCCTGACCGCAAATTTCGGTTTCCTGCCTGCTTTTGCTATTAACGACTTTTTTGCCACGCGAAATTCCTCCGGAGCTTCCTCATTTAATTCTTGAAGGGTACACCCATCAACTTCAGCAAGACACGGGCTTCCTCATCCGTCCGAGCCGTCGTCACGATGGTAATATTCATTCCCTTGATCTTTTCTATTTTATCATATTCAATTTCCGGGAAAATGATTTGTTCATGAAGGCCAATGGAATAATTTCCCCGACCATCAAACGCGGTCGGCGATATTCCCCGAAAATCTCGAACTTTCGGCAAGGCTACGTTTACCAGGCGATCAAAAAACTCGTACATCACTTCTTTTCTTAAAGTCACCGAGCAGCCAATCGGCATTCCCTGGCGGAGTTTAAATGTTGCGATGGATTTTTTTGCTTTGGTGATCACCGGCTTTTGCCCTGTAATCATCGCCATTTCCTGAACGGCGCCATCAATAATTTTCACATTGGATATGGCCTCGCCCAAACCCATATTGACGACAATCTTCTCCATCTTTGGCACTTGCATGGGATTCTTGTAGTCAAATTCCTTGACCAGAGCCGGCACCACTGTTTTTAAATAAAATTCCTTTAATCTTGCCATTTTTCCTTAACCCACATCGATAACGTCATTGCACTTGCTGCAGATACGAATCTTTTTGCCGTCCTCAAGGATACGATTTCTGATCCTGGTCGCTTCTTTGCATTTGCCGCAAATAATACTGACCTTGGAAACATTCATCGCCGCCTCTTTTTCCACGACACCGCCTTTGCTCTTTTGATCAGGTTTTTTATGTTTCTTGATCACGTTGATCTTTTCGACGACTACCTTGTTTTTCTCGGGTATAGCCTTCAGAATCTTACCGGTCTTTCCCTTATCCTTGCCGGTAAGGACCTTAACCATGTCACCTTTTTTCAATCTGCCTAAACTCATTTTTCCCCTCTTCAAAACAGGCTTACAAAACCTCTGGAGCCAGAGATATTATCTTCATAAACTGCTTTGCTCTCAGTTCGCGGGCGACAGGTCCAAAAATTCTTGTCCCGATCGGTTCCATCTGATTGCTAATTAGAACAGCGGAGTTGTCATCAAACTTAAGATAAGAACCATCCGGCCGTCTCACTTCCTTCACGGTGCGGACGATGACCGCCTTCATCACATCACCTTTTTTAACTTTGGAATTCGGAATCGCCTCTTTTACCGCAACGACGATCACATCACCCAGGCTGGCGTAACGCCGCTTTGATCCGCCAAGCACTTTAATACAAGCGACCCGCTTGGCACCGGAATTGTCGGCAACATTTAGAATTGTCTGCATCTGAATCATAAAATAAACCCCACTATAACAAGCTACCCCGACTTGGCCGGGGCCATGTTTCTATTTCGCCTTTTCCAGAATTTCCAGCATCCGCCAGCGTTTGTCTTTACTCATCGGCCGCGCTTCAATAATTAATACCGTATCGCCCATTTTACATTGATTCTGTTCGTCATGGGCTTTGTACTTAACATGCCTGCGGACGTACTTGTGGAACACGGAGTGTTTAACCAATCTTTCGGCTTTGACCACAATCGTTTTGTCCATCTTGTCACTGACGACCACACCTTTAATCGTGCGCTTGTTGCTCTTTTCAGCCATATTAACCTGCGGCCTCCTTTTCCTTCAGCACCGTTGCGATACGGGCAATGTCCTTACGGAGGCGGCCCAGCGTCGCGGTTGATTCGAGTTGACCCGATGCATGCCGAATCTTCAACCGAAACAGTTCTTCTGCTAATTCTTTATTCTTATTTTGAAGCTCGTTAATACCGAGACCTCTGACTTCACTAATTTTCATCAGATATCTCCCTTGCTAAAAACTTTGTCGAAATTGCCAGTTTATGCGATGCCAAACGAAACGCCTCTTTGGCCACTTCTTTGGTTACACCTTCCATCTCGTAAAGAACCGAACCGGGTTTCACGACCGCGACCCATCCTTCCGGTGCTCCCTTACCTTTACCCATTCGGGTTTCAGCAGGCTTCTTCGTGATGGATTTATGCGGAAATACCCGAATCCATATTTTACCGCCGCGTTTCACATAACGAGTCATGGCAACACGCGCTGCCTCAATCTGCCTCGCCGAAACCCATCCGCATTCAGCCGCCTGCAATCCATAGTCACCAAAGGCAATAGTACCACCTCTGGTCGCTTTTCCTCCCATGCGGCCTTTCTGCAATTTTCTATATTTTACGCGTTTTGGCATTAACATAATTTAAAACTCCCGTTGTCCTTCACAGTGATTTTCCTGATTCTGGAAAATCCCGTCATTGGAATCATGACTGTTTTTCATTCTTTGTGGGCAATACTTCTCCGTGAAAAATCAGAACTTTAATACCGACCAAACCGTAAGCTGTATGGGCCTCAATGAAGCCGTAATCGATATCAGCCCGCAGCGTATGCAGTGGCACACGACCTTCACGGTACCATTCCGAACGGGCAATTTCTGCGCCACCCAAGCGTCCGGAACAGGATATTTTAATGCCTTTGGCTCCAAACTTCAGGGCATAGCCAACGCATTTTTTCATCGCACGGCGAAAAGCAACACGTCTTTCCAGCTGCATGGCAACATTCTCGGCAACTAGTTGAGCATCCGTTTCAGGTTTTCGGATCTCTAAAATATTGATAATAATTTCCGCTTTCGAAAACTTTTCAATTTCCGCTTTAAGCTTTTCTATTTCAGATCCTTTTTTCCCGATAATGACACCCGGGCGGGCGGCATAAATATTCACCTTGGCTTTATTGGCCGCACGCTCAATTTCAATTCTGGAAATACCCGCGTGATATAGCTTCTTCTTGAGATATTTTCTGACTTTTAAGTCCTCAAGCAGCATTCCGCTATAATTCTTTTCGGCAAACCATACGGACTGCCACTTTTTAATGTAGCCTAATCGTAATCCTACCGGGTTAACCTTCTGACCCAATATCGTTCCTCCTCTTACTTTTCATCCACTACAACGGTGATGTGTGACATTCTCTTCTTGATTCCCGCCGCGCGACCTTGCGCTCTGGCCCGCCATCTTTTTAACGATGGTCCCTGGTCCACAAATATTTCCTTAACGTAAAGCGTGTTTTCGTCAATATTAGGATTCTGGGCGGCATTGGCAACAGCTGACTTCAACACCTTGGCAACAATACCCGCTGAATACTTCCTGGTAAAAAGCAGAATATTGCGCGCATCCTGCACCTTCTTGCCCCGAACCAGATCAACAACCAATCTGACTTTCTGCGGCGACATCCGAATATATTTTGCAACTGCTTTTGCTTCCATATCTTTTCAACTCCATACCTGACCGATTTCGCGTCAATTGTTACTTTTTAACCTTTGTTTTCCGATCACCGGAATGGGAATAAAAAGTTCTTGTCGGTGCGAATTCGCCCATTTTATGCCCCACCATATTCTCCGTCACATAAACCGGAATGAATTTTTTTCCGTTATGCACGGCAAACGTGTAACCGATTAATTCCGGTGTTATGGTTGAACGCCGCGACCAAGTCTTAATTACATTCTTGCTGCTCTCGGCCTCCATTTTTCTCACCTTGGCCAGCAAACTTTCTTCAATATAAGGACCTTTTTTGATCGAACGAGCCACGTCTTATTAACCTCTTCTCTTCACGATATATTTATCAGTTCTCTTGTTTTTTCTCGTTTTATGTCCCTTGGTCGGAACCCCCCATGGCGTGCACGGATGACGGCCACCGGATGATTTTCCTTCACCGCCGCCCATCGGATGATCCACGGGATTCATCACAACACCTCTTACGTGCGGCGTCTTGCCCAGCCATCTGGTCCTACCCGCTTTACCGATACTGATGTTTTCATGGTCGTTGTTGCCAACCTGACCAATCGTTGCCATACAATCGATAAATACCCTGCGGACTTCACCGGACGGCAGCCGCACTTGCGCATAAGAACCTTCTTTAGCCATCAACTGGCCATAAGCGCCTGCCGAGCGAATCAATTGCCCGCCACGGCCGACTTTTAATTCCACATTATGAATCAGGGAACCCAATGGTATATTCTTCAGGGGAATAGCATTGCCCGGTTTAATATCCGCCTTTGCTCCGCTGACCAGAACATCGCCGACATTGATTTGCGCAGGGGCTACAATATATCTTTTTTCGCCGTCGCGATAGTTGAGCAACGCAATTCTTGCCGACCGGTTCGGATCATATTCAATGGTCGCCACCTTTGCCGGAATGTCCGTTTTATTACGGCAGAAATCAATGATCCGGTATCTGCGTTTGTGGCCACCGCCAATATAACGCGCCGTTACCCGGCCATAACTGTTGCGGCCACCGGTTCTCTTGATCGGCTTTAAAAGGCTCTTAACCGGCTCCGTTGAGGTAATCTCCGCAAAATCAGAAACACTCTGAAATCTTCTGCCGGGTGATGTCGGTTTGTACTTGATAATTCCCATTTGCTTAATCCTTAACTCGTTCTATACGCCTTCGGCGACTTCAATACGGTTGCCTTCAGCTAACGTCACAATCGCTTTCTTCCAGGAGCTCTTCTGACCCATGACTTTGCCCATTCGCTTCTTTTTTCCCAAAACGTGAAGGACACGGACTTCCGTAGTTTTTACTTTAAATAACTTTTCCACCGCGTTAGCAATTTCAACTTTGTTGGCCCTTCGATCGACTTCAAAGTAATATTTATTGGCGACTTCGCGGTCAATGTTACTCTTTTCCGTAATTAATATTTTTTTAATAATCTGATGAAGTTCCATTATGCCAGCAATGCCCCCTCAATCTTTTTTATAGAGGGTTCAAGAAGGACCAGATGCTCATACTTCAACAGATCATAAACATTGAGGCCTTCCGACCGAATCATTTTTACACTCTTGATATTTCTTGATGATCTCATCAAAACAACGTTGTCCTGTTCAATCACAAAAAGCGCTTTTTTCAGACCGAAAAGTTCTACAACTTTCTGAAAAGCTTTGGTGCTGATCTTTTCCATCGGGAAATCCCGAAGGATCGTCATCTTTTCTTCTTTTAGTTTCATACTCAGCGCTGAGATCAGCGCATTTTTACGAACTTTTTTTGGGACGCTGTAAGAATAATCGCGCGGTTGAGGACCAAAAACAATACCGCCGCCTCTCCAGATCGGTGAACGCGATGTTCCCGAACGGGCGCGGCCGGTTCCTTTTTGACGCCAGGGTTTTTTCCCGCCGCCACTTACATCGCTTCTTCCCTTGGTTGCAGATGTTCCAGACCGGCGTGATGCCAGCTGCATCTTGACAACATCATGGATCGTTGCTTCATTGACTTCAGCGCCAAATACCGCGTCGCTCAATTCAACCTGTGCAACCTTCTTCTTTTCAATATCAAAAACATCTGCGACTGCCATGTTTATAACTCCACTGATTTACGCACTTTTTTTCCTGGCTTGTTTAATAATGACATAGCCGTTTTTCCCGCCGGGAATGGAACCTTTTAACAACAATAAATTTCTATCAGGACGCACTTGCCAGATCTGAATGTTTTGAACAGTCTTTCGGACATCGCCCATGTGACCGCCCATTTTCGTTCCTTTAAAGACACGAGCCGGATCAGCACTGGCGCCAATGGAACCCGGAGCCCGGTGATGCATAGACC
This sequence comes from Deltaproteobacteria bacterium HGW-Deltaproteobacteria-6, assembly GCA_002840435.1. Taxonomy (NCBI): domain Bacteria; class Deltaproteobacteria; species Deltaproteobacteria bacterium HGW-Deltaproteobacteria-6. Next base: position 30,257 of record PHAT01000007.1, on the reverse strand, counting down.
CGTGAGTTTCCCGGCCGCCACCGAAACCGTGCCTCTTAACAACACCCTGGAAACCTTTGCCTTTTGTTGTTCCCGCCACATCAACATAGTCACCTGATTGGAAAATATCGGAGGTAATTTCCTGTCCGATTTCATATTTTCCTGCTTCTCCGGGAAATTCTTTCAGGATCCTGAAAAACCCCTTGTCTGCCTTGTTAAAATGACCCTGAAGCGGTTTCGTAACATTCTTCTGTTTTACGCGGCCATATCCGATTTGAATGGCATCATAGCCATCCTTCTCTTTCGTCTTCACCTGAACAACGACCGACGGTTCAACCTCGATGGCCGTTACACCGACAGCAGCGCCATCCTCAGCAAATACCTGCGTCATCCCCAATTTTTTTCCAATGATTCCCTTGTTCATCATCATCCAACTTTTATATAAATAAAGCCACGATATTCAACATTCTGGAAAATGGCAACCTGTTGACCATTTTCCACCGCCGTTACTCAACGCCTACGCTTTTATTTCGACATCCACTCCCGCCGATAGATCCAGCTTCATTAATGCATCCACGGTGGCTTGCGTCGGCTCAACAATATCAATCAATCTTTTGTGTGTGCGAATTTCGAATTGTTCCCGGGATTTCTTATCCACGTGCGGCGAACGATTGACACAGTATTTATTGATTTCCGTAGGAAGCGGTATAGGACCGGCGACACGTGCACCGGTCCTTTTTGCAGTCTCCACTATTTCTTCAACAGAACGATCCAGCAGTTTATAATCGTAAGCTTTGAGACGAATTCTTATCTTTTGTTCTTTCATTGATCGGATAACCTATTTCCAGTTTCTATTCAATAACTTTGCTTACGACACCAGCACCCACTGTTCTACCGCCTTCGCGAATGGCGAATCTTAATTGCTCTTCCATGGCGATGGGCATAATTAATTCAATATTCATTTTGACGTTATCACCGGGCATAACCATCTCTACACCCTCGGGAAGTGTCGCAACTCCCGTCACGTCCGTTGTCCGGAAATAAAACTGCGGACGATAACCGGAGAAGAAAGGTGTATGACGACCGCCTTCTTCTTTGGTCAGTACGTAAACCGCCGCTTCGAATTTGGTATGGGGGGTAATCGAACCGGGCTTAGCGACAACCTGGCCTCTTTCCACTTCTTCACGTTTAATACCGCGAATCAACAAACCGACATCGTCGCCCGCACGGCCTTCATCAAGGGTTTTGCGGAACATTTCAACACCGGTAACAACCGTTTTGATTGTGGGGCGAATTCCAATTATTTCAACTTCTTCGCCAACTTTAACGATACCGCGATCCACTCTGCCTGTTACAACGGTGCCACGACCGGAAATGGTGAAAACATCACCAACCGGCATCAGGAAAGGTTTATCGGTATCACGTTTCGGCTGGGGAATATAGGTGTCAACAGCATTCATCAACTCCTCAATGCATTTCACATCGGGAGAATTGGTATCCTCGGCTTCCAACGCCTTCAGCGCCGAACCGCGGATGATGGGAATATCGTCACCGGGGAATTCATACTGGGTTAAAAGCTCTCTTAATTCGAGTTCGACAAGATCCAAGAGCTCGGGATCATCAACCAGATCAACTTTATTAAGGAAAACGACAACGTAAGGAACCTGCACCTGGCGGGCAAGGAGGATATGCTCGCGGGTTTGAGGCATCGGACCATCGGAGGCGGCCACAACGAGAATCGTTCCATCCATGTGAGCGGCGCCGGAAATCATGTTTTTGATATAGTCGGCGTGACCCGGGCAGTCCACGTGAGCGTAATGTCTTGTTTCCGTCTCATATTCCACGTGAGAAATATTGATCGTAACGCCGCGTTCCTTTTCTTCCGGGGCATTATCGATAGAATCAAAAGCCCGGAATTCCGCAAAACCCTTTTTCGCCAGATATTTGGTAATTGCGGCCGTTAATGTGGTCTTGCCATGATCCACGTGACCGATTGTTCCTATATTTAAATGCGGCTTAGTCCTTTCAAATTTTTTCTTTGCCATCTCACCTTTCCTCCTTAACTTTGAATGGTTGTTTTCCTTGTCGTTTAATTAACAGTTCTTTTAAAATTTATAGTGCGCGAAGGCTTTATTGGCCTCCGCCATTTTATGCACAGCTTCTCTTTTTTTAATTGCGCCGCCGCGATTGTTTGCCGCATCCATCAGTTCAGCAGCCAGCTTTTCACGCATGGTTTTTTCGGTGCGCTCCTGAGCGTTGGAGATCAGCCAGCGGATAGCTAAAGCGGTACGCCTTGCGGGTACAACTTCCGTCGGAACCTGGTAGGTTGAACCGCCCACCCGTCGTGATTTTACTTCAATGACCGGTTTCACATTATTGACGGCCTTTTCAAAAAATTCAACAGGCTGCTCTTTGACCTTCTTTTCAATAATGTCAAAAGCGCCGTACAGAATACTTTCCGCAACACTCTTCTTCCCTCTTTTGAGCAAAGAGTTCACGAACTTAGCAACCAGTTTATTGTTATACTTGGGATCTGGTAAAATATCCCTTTTTTCAACTTCGCGTCTTCTAGGCATTTTCCTGTCCTTCGTTTAACTAGGCTTTTTAGCGCCGTATTTTGATCGACTCTTTTTACGGTCGGCAACACCAACAGCATCCAGAGTGCCTCTGACGATATGATATCTTACACCGGGCAAATCTTTTACTCTGCCGCCGCGGACCAGCACAACCGAGTGTTCCTGCAAATTGTGTCCAATACCAGGAATATACGATGATACTTCATAGCCGCTGGTTAGACGAACCCTGGCCACTTTACGCAAAGCCGAATTCGGCTTCTTGGGTGTTGTCGTATAAACCCTCACGCACACCCCGCGGCGCTGGGGTGAACCGGCTAAAGCCGGAGCGTTTGTTTTTCTTTTAATTTTGGTTCTGCCTTTGCGAACCAGTTGACTAATTGTCGGCATTTCTCCTCCGGAACGTTTCACTGCATTTTTGAAAGCAGCAGCAAATCTGCGGTAACTATCAATTCAAGTTGCTTCTGTCAAGCAATTTCTTCCTTTTTTTCATTTATTCTGTAATCGCTTCCACATTCTCATCTTCTACCTGAATACCCAGTTTACGATACATCACCAAACCGGTTCCTGCCGGGATCAAACGCCCCATAATGACATTTTCTTTAAGGCCCCGCAGGTAGTCTGTTTTACCGGCAAGCGACGCCTCTGTCAGCACTCTGGTCGTCTCCTGGAATGAAGCAGCCGATATGAAACTCTGTGTACTGAGCGATGCTTTAGTGATTCCCAGAAGCAACGGGTTGCCGATAGCCGGCTGCCCGCCCTGAGCCATCACCTTTTCATTTTCTTCCTGGAAGCGGTAACGTTCAACCTGTTCATCGGCAATAAATACGGTATCACCGGGATCGGTTATCCGGACGCGACGCAACATCTGACGAACAATAACTTCCATGTGCTTATCATTAATTTTGACGCCCTGCAAACGATAAACTTCCTGAACTTCATCGACCAGATATCTGGCCAGTTCTTTTTCACCTTTGATCGCCAGGAGATCGTGAGGATTGTTGACGCCATCCATCAAAGCATCGCCGGGGGTTACCCGGTCTCCCTCCTGAACACTGATATGCTTGCCTTTGGGAATCAGGTATTCTCTTTCTTCACCAACTTCCGGGGTAACAATAATCTTACGCTTACCCTTGGCATCTTTCCCGAAAGCGACAATACCGTCAATTTCGCTGATCACAGCAAAATCTTTGGGCTTGCGCGCCTCAAATAATTCAGCAACTCTCGGCAAACCACCTGTAATATCTTTTGTTTTTGTTGTTTCCCGGGGAATCTTCGCCAGAATATCGCCCGCTCGCACCTCATCCCCCTCAGAAACGACAATATTGACGCCCACGGAAAGCAAGTATCTTGCCGCAGAATTGGAGGCTAATTTGGCCGTTTTTCCTTTGCTGTCCTTGATGGACACGCGCGGCCTTAAGTCGCCGCCTTTGAACTCAACAATGACTTTACGCGACAGGCCCGTAACTTCATCAACTTCTTCCTTCATGGTTTTGCCTTCGGTAATATCACCATACTTGATGATACCATCCACTTCCGCCAGAATCGGGATGGAAAAAGGATCCCATTCCGCGATAAGCTGTCCGCGTTTCACCTGGCTGTTATCACTTACTTTAAGGTGCGCTCCGTAAGGAACGGTATATTTGCCGCGGCTGCGGTTCTGCTCGTCGAGAACATGAACTTCTCCATGACGGTTCATAACCACGTAATCATTGTCTCTGGTTTTTGTAGTATTCAAATTTACAAACTTCACTAAACCATCATGACGCGCTTCAAGGGTGGAATGTTCGTCAAATTTGGCCGTACCACCGATATGAAACGTTCTCATGGTCAGCTGTGTGCCGGGTTCGCCGATGGATTGAGCGGCAACGATACCCACCGCTTCACCGATATTCACCAGATGGCCGTGAGCCAGATCCCGGCCGTAACACATGGCACAAACGCCATGCTTTGCGCGGCATGATAAAACGGAACGGATATTAATCCGTTCAATACCGGCACGGTCGATTTTCTCGGCCAGTGCTTCATCAATCGCCTCATTGGCTTTAACAATCACTTCATCGGTGAAGGGGTCTTTAATTTCATTCAAAGCAACGCGGCCCAGGACACGTTCTCCGGCGGTTTCAATCATTTCACCGCCTTCCATCAATGCGGATACAAAAAGTCCGTCAACGGTTTCACAATCCTGCTCGGTAATGATGCAGTCCTGTGCCACATCCACGAGGCGTCTGGTCAGATAACCGGAGTTAGCTGTTTTCAAAGCCGTATCCGCCAACCCCTTGCGGGCGCCGTGGGTCGAAATAAAGTACTGGAGCACCGTCAGGCCTTCACGGAAATTCGCCGTGATCGGCGTTTCGATAATTTCACCGGACGGCTTGGCCATCAGACCGCGCATACCGGCCAATTGCCTGAGCTGCTGCCCCGAACCGCGGGCCCCGGAATCGGCCATCATATAGATCGGGTTAAAGCTTTCAATTCTGCGCTTCTTGCCATCATGACCTGCAACTTCTTCCGTGCTGATACCCGTGAGCATTTCCGAAGCGATTTTTTCAGTGGCCTGCGCCCAGATATCGATTACTTTGTTGTAACGTTCGCCGTCGGTAATCAGACCGTCCATATACTGCTTTTGAATCTTCAGAACATCCTTGTCGGCCTGCGCCACAATGTTTTTCTTATTTTCGGGAATGATCATGTTGCCGACGGCAAATGATAATCCTGAGATCGTCGCATATTTAAAACCCAGATCCTTGAGCCGGTCAGCCAGAAGAACCGTCGTCTTATCCCCGCAGAGACGGTAGCAATAGTCAATCAGGTTTGCCAATTCCTTTTTATTCATCAATTTATTGATCGCGTCAAAATTGATTTCTTCAGGAATAATTTCGTAAAGAATGATGCGGCCGGCCGTTGTTTCCTTCAGTTCGGATTGAATACGCACTTTAATCCGCGCGTGCAAATCAATCGCTCCCGCGTCAACAGCCGAGCGGACTTCTTCGGGGCCGGAGAAGATCATACCTTCTCCCCTCACATCTTTTTTAGCGCGGGTCAGATAGTAAATCCCCAAAACGATGTCCTGACTCGGAATGATGATTGGTTTGCCGTTGGCCGGAGACAAAATGTTATTCGTGGACATCATGAGAACACGCGCTTCGGTTTGCGCTTCAACGGACAGAGGCACATGCACGGCCATCTGATCACCGTCAAAATCCGCGTTAAAAGCAGTGCACACCAGCGGATGCAAACGAATTGCTTTCCCTTCGATCAACACCGGTTCAAAAGCCTGCATACCCAGACGATGCAGTGTCGGCGCACGGTTCAGCATAACGGGGTATTCACGTACCACTTCATCCACGGCATCCCATACTTCAGCCGTTTCTCTTTCAACCATTTTCTTGGCGCTTTTAACCGTAGTCACATAACCTTTTTCCAGCAGGCGGTTATAGACAAAGGGTTTAAAAAGCTCGAGGGCCATCTTTTTGGGCAGGCCGCACTGATGCAATCTTAAATCGGGCCCGACGGTAATAACCGAACGACCGGAATAATCCACGCGTTTTCCCAGCAGGTTCTGACGGAAGCGTCCCTGCTTGCCTTTGAGCATATCCGAAAGCGATCGCAAAGGCCTCTTATTGGTTCCGGTAATTGCCCGGCCGCGACGACCGTTGTCAAACAGGACATCAACTGCTTCCTGCAACATGCGTTTTTCGTTGCGAATAATAATTTCCGGCGCGTTAAGTTCCTGCAGTCTCTTCAACCGGTTATTGCGGTTAATAACGCGTCGATACAAATCGTTAAGATCGGATGTGGCAAATCGTCCGCCATCAAGTGGAACAAGCGGCCTCAAATCAGGCGGAATAACCGGTAGAACCGTTAAGACCATCCATTCAGGTTTATTGCCGGACTTGCGCAACGCTTCGACTACTTTGAGCCGTTTGACAATTTTCTTCTTTTTGGTGTCGGAAATCGATGTAACCACTTCCGCGCGAAGTTCTTCGTAGAGCTTCTCCAGATCAATTTCTTCGAGAAGCTGCCTGACGGCTTCCGCGCCTATCCCCGAAACAAATCCGTTTTCTCCGTATTGTTCTTTCGCTTCAATGTATTCTTCATCCGTGAGGAGTTCTTTCTTCTTCAGCGGCGTGTCTTTGGGATCCAGGACAATCCAGGATTCAAAATAAAGAACTTTTTCCAACTCCTTAAGCGTCAAATCCATCACATTACCGATGCGACTGGGCAGACTCTTCAGAAACCAGATATGAGCAACCGGCGTGGCTAGCGTAATATGTCCCATCCGCTCGCGGCGCACCTTGGACTGGATAACTTCGACGCCGCATTTTTCGCAGACAACCCCGCGGTGCTTCATCCGTTTATAGCGGCCGCAAAGACATTCATAATCCTTTACCGGACCAAAGATTTTCGCGCAGAACAGGCCATCGCGTTCCGGCTTGAATGTCCGGTAATTGATCGTCTCCGGCTTCTTGACTTCACCGTTGGACCAGGAAAGAATTCTTTCCGGCGAGGCGATCGAAATCTTCATTGCATTGAATCTGATCGGATTTTTTGGTTTTTCAAAATAACTGAAAACGTCTTCCACAGATTATTCTCCTACTATTTAAAAGCTTTTGTGAAATTCGGAAGTTTATTCTTCCTCAATCAATTCCACGTCTAACCCGAGACTCTGGAGTTCCTTCACCAGCACATTGAAGGATTCCGGAAGACCCGGCTCGAATGTATGTTCACCCTTGACGATCGACTCATAAATCCGCGTTCGTCCTGCGACGTCATCGGATTTGACCGTCAAGAATTCCTGCAGGGTGTAAGAAGCGCCATAAGCTTCCATTGCCCACACTTCCATTTCGCCCAGTCTCTGACCGCCGAACTGCGCCTTACCACCCAGAGGCTGTTGAGTGACCAGCGAATAGGGTCCGATGGAACGGGCATGAATTTTATTATCAACAAGATGATGCAGTTTCAGCATGTAAATGATGCCGACCGTCACTTCCTGATCGAATGGTTCACCGGTCCGGCCATCAAACAAGAGGCTCTGCCCTGCTTCCGGCAATCCCGCCGTATCCAGTAATTTACGAATCTGAGGTTCGGGACAGCCGTCAAACACGGGGCTTGCCACCAGCATGCCTTTTTTCAGGCGGCCGACAAACCGTTTGATATCTTCCGCAGAAGCTTTATCCAGGTAATCATCAAATTCCGGGGTGGAATACGTCTTTTTCAACTCATTTTTGATCTGATTCAGGTTGTTGTTTTTTTCCAGTAATTCGTTTAAACCTTCGCCGATCGATTTTGCCGCCCAGCCTAAATGGGTTTCGAGAATCTGCCCGACGTTCATACGGGAAGGAACGCCCAGCGGATTCAGAATAATATCGACTGTTGAACCATCCGCAAAATAGGGCATGTCTTCTTCGGGAAGAATTCTGGACAGAACGCCTTTGTTGCCGTGACGGCCCGCCATCTTATCGCCGACGGACAGCTTCCTTTTAATGGCAACATAGACTTTCACCATCTTGATGACACCCGGCGGCAACTCGTCGCTGGCCTTAATTTTATCGAGCTTTTCTTCAAAATGCGCTTTGACAAAATCTATTTTTCTTTCCATAATGGAAAGCAGATTCGTCAGTTTTTCTTCCGAACCGTCGTTTTCAGCAAGCGTAATATCCTTCCAGTAAGTAAAAGGAATATCCACCCAGATTTCCTTGGTGATTTTGTCACCCTTTTTCAGAAGGGTCTTCTTTTTGACATCGACAATTTTGCCTGCTGCTGTTTTGCCGATTACAAGTTTAGCAATGTCCTTTTTGATGGATTCCGCAAGAATGCGGATTTCATCATCGCGGTCCTTCGTTAAACGCTCTATGGCATCTTCTTCGATGGACTGCGAACGCAAATCCTTGTCGGCGCCTTTGCGTGTGAATATTTTCGCATCGATAACAGTGCCTTCCACACCGGGCGGGACACGCAGGGACGTATCACGCACATCGCTGGCTTTCTCGCCGAATATGGCACGAAGCAGTTTTTCTTCCGCGGACAACTGTGTTTCGCCTTTAGGCGTAATCTTGCCAACCAGAATATCTCCCGGTTTTACGGAAACGCCGATGCGTATAATGCCGCTTTCGTCAAGATTTCTGAGCGCCTCTTCGCCGACGTTGGGAATATCCCGTGTTATTTCTTCCTTGCCCAGCTTGGTGTCACGGGCCATGGTTTCAAATTCTTCGATGTGAATCGATGTGTAAATATCTTCCTTGACGATCCTTTCACTGACCAGGATGGAGTCTTCGTAGTTGTACCCGCCCCAGGACATGAAAGCGACCATAACATTGCGGCCCAGAGCCAGTTCGCCGTTGTCCGTCGCGGGACCATCAGCCAGAATATCTCTTTTGTGGACACGATCACCAACGGCAACAATGGGTTTCTGGTTAAAGCAGGTATCCTGATTGGAGCGCTGATATTTGGATAAGGTATAAATATCCACACCGGTATCCAGTCCGTCTTCTTCCGGTTTATCGGCACGAACCACTATGCGCGAAGCATCTACCGTTTCTACGACACCGGATCGCCTGGCCACCACAACGGCACCGGAATCCCGCGCAACAATGGCTTCCATACCCGTGCCTACCACCGGCACTTCGGGACACATCAGCGGCACAGCCTGACGCTGCATGTTGGATCCCATGAGCGCGCGGTTGGCATCGTCATGTTCCAGAAACGGAATGAGCGCAGCAGCCACGGAGACGAGTTGATTGGGTGCAATATCCATCATTTTGATTTCTTCAGGCATCGCCGAAATAAAGTCGCCGCCTTTTCTGACAGAAATCAATTCTTCCTCAAATCTTCCTTTTTTATCGAGCGGTCGATCGGCGGGCGCAATCAGCTGATTTTCTTCTTCAATGGCTGTCATAAACTTTACGTCTTCCAGCACTTTACCATTTTCGACCATCCGGTAAGGCGTTTCGATGAAACCGAATTCATTGACGCGGGCATAGGTGGAAAGCGAAACAATCAAGCCGATATTCGGGCCTTCCGGCGTTTCGACAGGACAGATACGTCCGTAATGTGTTGAATGAACGTCGCGGACTTCAAATCCGGCGCGCTCTCTGGTCAAGCCACCGGGTCCCAGAGCCGACAAACGCCTCTTATGCGTAATTTCCGAAAGCGGATTGGTCTGATCCATAAACTGGGACAATTGACTGGAACCGAAAAATTCATTAACCACCGCGGACACCGGTTTGGCGTTAATCAGATCGTGCGGCATCATGGTTTCGATGTCCTGCAGGCTCATTTTTTCTTTAATCGCCCGCTCCATGCGCACCAGACCGATGCGGTACTGATTTTCAATGAGTTCACCGACGGAACGAACACGTCGGTTTCCCAAGTGATCAATATCATCAACACTGCACTCGCCGGCGCCGTTTTTCAGATCAATAAGATATTTGACGGACGCCAGAATATCTTCATTGCGCAAAACGGTTAAATCCGTTGAAACATTCAGGTGCAGTTTATAATTCATTTTAGCCCGGCCGACATCCGATAAATCGTAAGTTTCCGGCTCGAAAAAGAGGCTGTTGAAAAACTTCGCCGCGGTCTCCGGCGTGGGAGGATTGCTGGGACGAAGCCTTCGGTATATTTCCATAATCGCGTCTTCTGCGGTATCGATGTGATCCATCAAGAGCGTATCGCGAATAGAGGCGTTATCGATATCTTCATCAATGTGAATGAATTTTAATTCTTTGACGCCCTTCTCCTGGGCGATTTCGAGTCCATTTAACGGCAACTCTTCATTGCATCGGAAAAGAATTTCTCCCGTTGCGGGATCATGAACATCCGATGAAAGAACTTTCCCTGTCAAATCCGGCTCTTTAATGGCCACGCGCTTAACCCCGGCATCCATAACCTTCTTAAGCAGGGGCTTGGTAAGTTTACGGCCTTTTTTAACAATCGCGTCGTCGCTTTTCGGGTCTTTAATATCTTCAGGCGCTTTCTGCCCCGTCAGGGATTCATCGACCGCAAAATAAACTTTCTCACCTTCGAGGGTTATTTTCTCAATATGGTAAAAATAGTTCAGGATAAATTCCGTCGAATTGCCCATGGCCTTCAACAGAATGGTGACAGGCATTTTCCGGCGGCGGTCGATCCTGACATAGAGCAGATCTTTGGAATCAAATTCCAGATCCAGCCAAGAACCACGGATGGGAATCACTCTTGCCGAGTAAATCAGTTTGCCGGAAGCAACCGTTTTCCCTTTATCGTGATCAAAAAAGATGCCGGGTGACCGGTGCAATTGACTGACAATCACGCGCTCCGACCCGTTAACAATAAACGTACCGTTTTCCGTCATGAGCGGAATTTCACCGAAGTAAATTTCCTGCTCTTTAATATCACGGATCGGTTTGGTCTCAGCCGCTTCACGATTGATCTTGCCGTCGGCAAGCCGGTCGGTATCAAATACCACCAGTCTGACCACAATCTTCAAAGGAGCGGCATAGGTCATGCCTTTCTGGACACACTCCTTCATATCATACCGGACATCACCAATCTTGTAGCTGACAAATTCCAGAGAACACTTTCCACTGAAATCCGAAATCGGAAACACGCTCTTGAAAGCACCCTGCAAGCCGATGTTGCGCCTTTTCAGCAGCGGTACAGCGGCTTGCAGGAACTTTTCATAAGATCGTGTCTGGATTTCAATTAGATTGGGGATCTCCTGTATTTGCTTTACACGGCCAAAGTTTTTTCTAAAGTCACCCATAGCATCCTTAAAAAATAAAATAAAAAATGAGAGATCAGGTTATTTAATCTCGACAGTTCCGCCCACTTCTTCAATTTTCTTCTTGATATCGGCAGCTTCGTCTTTAGCAACGCCTTCCTTAATCGCCTTGGGCACACCTTCCACCAGATCTTTAGCTTCTTTCAAGCCCAGTCCGGTAATTGCGCGAACCACTTTGATGACCTGAATTTTTTCTGCGCCGAAACCGGTCAGGATGGCATTGAACTCTGTCTGTTCCTCAGCAGCGGCGGCAGGTGCGGCGCCGGGCATTGCAACGGCGGCCATCATGGGAGCGGCGGCGGAAACACCGAACTTCTCTTCCAGTTCTTTCACCAGAGCGGAAAGCTCCAGCACGGTCATATTTTCAATAAATTTTACGACATCTTCCTTCGTTATTTGATCAGCCATTTTTCTATTCCTCTTTAGTCTGTATTTTTTTAGTTTAAAGTTTTTTTCTTGTCACAATAGGCATTGAGCACTTGCACAAAGCTTCTCGGAACGCCGCTTAAAACAGTAACAAACGATGTCGGTACCGCCGCCATGACAGAAACCAGTTTGCCCAGAAGAACCTCTCTGCTGGGTAATTCGGCTAAAGCAGTCAGTTCCTGTTTCGTTAACAGCTTACCGTCAAGCACACCGACTTTTATTTCCAATTCAGGATTCTTCTTGGCAAACTCGATCAATGCTTTTGCCGGCGCCACCGGGTCTTTATAGCTCAAGACAACGGCAACAGGCCATTTGAAATGGTCCGAAAGAATCTGGAAGTCAGTCTCTTTCGAGGCAATACCCAAAAGGGTGTTTTTGACAACTTTTAATTCGGCATCGTTCTTACGAAGTGCGTTTCTCAGGGCTTCCATTTTTAAAACGTTCATCGCGTTAAAACTGGTTAAAACGCCCAGCTTGGCCTGCTTAAGTTTCTCCTGAAGCTCGGATACAATTTGTTCTTTCGTTTTCCGATCCAATATATCAGCCTCCTTTCAAATTATTTTTTACTTGAGGCCGGAGAATCTAGCCACATACAGAATAGAAAACGGTCCATCCGTTCACCGCCGATTCCCGTTTCTAGAAAAATGATTACCTCGAAAAATTCGGTAATTCTTTCAACTTACGAGTCTCGGCAGGCCATTTCCCGTTTAAACTTCCGTACCTGCTGTCTTCGACCTGTACTACTTTTACTCATACGCGGGGTGTCGCTTTCTATGAAAGAAGCACCCACCGCGAAGTCGCACCTACAATTTAACTTGCGCTCTTAATATCCAGAGGATCAATCCGCACACCCGCGCCCATGGTACTGGATATCGCAATACTCTTAATATAAGTTCCTTTGCTGGAGGCAGGCTTCAATTTGATAATGATTTCCAGAAGCGCATTGAGGTTTTCACCTAATTTTTCAGCGCCAAAAGAAAGCTTGCCCACCGGCGAATGAATGATGCCGGCTTTTTCCACGCGGAATTCGACTTTACCGGCTTTAAGCTCTTTCACGGCATTGGCGATATCAAACGTTACCGTTCCAACTTTGGGATTGGGCATTAATCCGCGCGGACCTAAAATTTTTGCAATTTTGCCCACGGAACCCATCATATCAGGAGTGGCGATCACGCGGTCAAAGTCCAACCAGCCGCCTTTAATTTTTTCAATGATTTCGTCGCTGCCGACTAAATCCGCCCCGGCTTCCAGCGCTTCTTTTTCCTTATCTCCCTTGGCGAAAACCAGCACGCGCACCGTTTTGCCCAAACCATTGGGAAGAACAACACTGCCGCGAACCATCTGATCGGCATGAGCCGGGTTGACGCCTAACCGAACGGCGGCGTCCACCGTCTCGTCAAATTTGACCCCACCCATTGATACAATCATTTCCGTAGCCTCTTTAAGCGTATAACGCTTCGTCGGCTCAACTTTAGCCTTCGCTGCTAAAATGCGTTTGCCTCGTCTTAACATGATAAAACCTCGTCTTTATTAACCTGCTATTTCAATTCCCATTGACCTTGCCGTACCGGCAATAATCTTGACCGCGCCTTCGATATTGACGGCGTTCAAATCATTGAATTTCAACTGAGCAATTTCCTGAACCTGCTTGGCGGTGACTACTCCCACTTTTTCCCTTTTGGGATCAGCCGCTCCCTTGGCAACTTTTGCCGCCTGTTTGAGCAATACGGAAGCCGGCGGCGTTTTGGTGATAAATGTAAATGACCGGTCCGCATAAACCGTAATGACGACGGGGACAATCATGCCTTCCTGACTCTGCGTTAAAGCATTGTAGGCCTTGCAAAACTCCATGATGTTAACGCCGTGCTGTCCGAGCGCTGGTCCGATCGGGGGTGATGGTGTCGCCTTTCCCGCTTTAATCTGCAATTTAATATTCGCAATAACTTTTTTTGCCATAACAATCACCTGATCTAAAATTTATTTAGGCGTTAACCCTGCGCCTTGAAACCATTTACCCTTTACTGTCCCTGGGTGACCTGGATGAAATCCAGTTCCACCGGTGTGGGACGGCCGAAAATGCTGACAATCACCCGAAGCTTGCTCTTTTCCGGTCGAACTTCATCAATGACACCGTCAAAATTAGTGAAAGGTCCATCGATAATTTTTACATGATCGCCCACATCGAACTTGAATTTTGGTTTTGGTTTGAGCGTCCCTTCGTCGATTCTTACCTTCAGATTTTCAACATCTTTATCAGGAATCGGTGAAGGTTTATCCTTGCTGCCGATAAAACCCGTCACTTTCGGCGTGTCTTTGACGATATGCCAGTTTTCATCGCTCATTTCCATGCGCACCAGAATGTAGCCCGGGAAAAACTTGCGCTTGGAGGTTTTCTTCTCTCCTGAAATCAGCTCCACGACATCTTCTTCCGGGATAAGAATATCGGAAAAACAATCCTGCTTGCCGGCCAGTTCAATTCTTTCCTGCAGACTCAGCTTAACCTTATTTTCAAATCCCGAATAAGTATGTACGACGTACCATTTAAAAGCCATGAAGTTAACCTAAAATAAACTTGACTAGTTTTGCGAGAATTAAGTCAATAATTCCCAGATAAAGAGCCATAACCGCAACAATAACCATGACAACACCGGTGGAGGCCAATGTTTGTTTCCTTGTCGGCCAGGCAACCTTTTTCAATTCAGCCTTCGCCTGGGAAACAAACTGTACTGCCTTATTCATGAGCAACTTGATTCTTTCCATATCACCAGCCCTTTTATTTCAGGAAAAACTGGCAGGCCAGGAGGGACTTGAACCCCCAGCATCCGGATTTGGAGTCCGGCGCTCTATCCATTAGAGCTACTGGCCTGTCTCAATTTTATCTACTTCGTTTCCCTATGAAGTTTGTGCCCACGACAAAACTTGCAATATTTTTTCATTTCCAGGCGGTTTTGCATGGTGCGCTTATTTTTTGTCGTTGTATAATTTTTCTGTTTGCATTCCGTACAAGCTAAAATGATATTATTTCTCATAATTCTCCTTAACTGGAGCCCACGACCAGGATTGAACTGGTGACCTCATCCTTACCAAGGATGTGCTCTACCAACTGAGCTACGTGGGCACAACTTTGAACTTTTCAACTGGCGCTCAAAAAATATTTACCTGGAGCGGGAAACGGGATTCGAACCCGCGACCCTCAGCTTGGAAGGCTGACGCTCTAGCCCCTGAGCTACTCCCGCTTATCCATTATAAAACTGGTGGAGGGGGGAGGGTTCGAACCTCCGTAGGCTCCGCCGGCAGATTTACAGTCTGCTCCCTTTGGCCGCTCGGGAACCCCTCCAGTAACAATACTCAAACTGGAGCTGGCGATGGGACTTGAACCCGCAACCTGCTGATTACAAATCAGCTGCTCTACCGATTGAGCTACGCCAGCAAACCCTTTAATTTTTAACCGTTTCGCATGAAGCATTGTTGCTTTAAACGCAAAACAACAACTACACTGCTTCGTGCGAATTGCGGACTTTAATTTTTATGACTGTTTTTGTCAAGTAAATTTTTAAATTATTTATAAATAATGTCTGGAGTAAGAACAAAAGAGAGCCTAATCCTTATCGCTGAAATAATCTGCGGAAAAAATATATATTTCAGTTTCTTTATCTTTCCATGCTTTGGGAGGCAAACCGGCTTTATAACAAGTTTCTTTCAAAAAAGTTTCTCTGTCCCATCCATATTCCGTTGCCACCTGCGGCAAAAGCAAACCGGAATTATACCCCCGAACGATGTACAAACCATGCTTCCCTACTTCAATATCCTCTATATCTTTAATCTTTTGAAGGGGGCTTAACACAGATATTTCAAAGCTCAAATCGCGGATCTCATCACCCTTGACCGACGGGAAACGTGGATCATGAAAGGCAGCGGCGATGGCCATTTCCTGCACCGTATCTCCCAGCGGTTTGACCGCCTTAATATAACCGATACACCCGCGCAGATGTCCCCGTTTCTTTAGTGTGACAAAAGCGCCTCTTTTTTCATTGAGAATCGGTAAATCAATTGTTAATTTAGGTAATTCTCTATTGCCGGCCTTTGCCATAATTGCTCTTTTGGCAATGTCCAGAAGTGCCTTTTTTTCCTGATCCGTTAATTCCATTTTATCCTCTGTTTTATCGATAATAAATTGCTGATGTGTAACCGACCACTGATCTCTTATCCCCCGTCACGTCTCCCGAATTGGCATATTCCAGAAGCAGCGAATGATGAGCGCCCAGTTTGTTTGCCGCCAACATGGCCACGGCCATCGGCCCGCCGCCGCACGCTTCGGTTTCATTATGAGCTAAACTGTCCAAGAGTCCTTCAACATTATTATCTTGAATGTGTTTGAGTACAATCCCGTCCAATTGGCTTGCTTTTTTATAATCATGAAAATGAGACAGATCACTGCTGGCCACAATCAACACGTGACGATTTTTGGACACCTGACTGACCACGTCTGCAAGTTCCCGGCAAGTCGCAGCATCCTGATCCCCCATTACCAGCGGTATCAACGAAAAATTCCCCAGAGCAATCTGCAGAAAAGGAAGTTGAATCTCTAAAGCATGTTCCTGTGTGTGAGCAGCAGGAAAATCAATGATAATATCAGTTATATTTTTCAGTTCACCAGCAATAGTTTCATCAACAGGGATCAGACCCAAAGGTGTTTCATAAGCGCCATTATCATATATCGATACGCCGCTAAAAGCAACCCTGTGACTAGGTCCGATAAGAACAACCGCATCATATTTCCTGCCCTGAATCATTTTATAGGCATGAGCCGCAACCTGGCCGGAATAAATATAGCCGGCATGGGGCACAATTAAACCGACAATTTCTCCCTTCAGACCCCGATCGGGCACATTTTGAAAATACCTGGTGATGTCGCTTCTTAACACGGAGGGGTCCCCGGGATACCAGGAACCGGCTATGACGGATCTTCTTATTTTCCCCATAAGCTTATCTCTATTTAAAACGCCAGATGGTTCCCTGTTGACTGTCCAAAACCTCAACGCCTGCCCTGGCCAACTGATTCCTCAGCAAATCCGCTTCCTCCCAGTTTCCCGCTTTTCTAGCGGAATCTCTTTTTTGAATAAGCCCGGTGATTTCCTGACTGCGCGTTTGTTCTCCAAAATCCATTATGCCAAGTATTTCATTTATTTTTTCAAGTATTTTAACAATTTTTCGGGCGTCTGTCCTGCTTATTTTCCCCTCAGTCAAAGGCGCATTGACTTTGCCAATAAAATCAAAAAATGCCGCCAGAGCACCGGATATATTAATATCATCATCAAGAGCTTTCTCAAAATCATGATGAAGATCGTAAATAACCTGATCTACATCGGGGAAATTTTGAGTATCATTATCGACTGCATGAAGCCGGTAAACAAAAGTGTCTATTTTCTTGACGGTGTTTTTCGCTGCCTGCAAAGCCTTTTCGGAATAACTGATCGGCTTGCGGTAATTCATCCCCAGCAGAAAAAACCGGATGTCCCTCCCACTATACCCGTTTTGTTTCAGATCGGCAATCGTTACGGCATTATTCAAAGAACGGGACATCTTCCGTCCGTCCACCAGAATCAGCTCAGCGCCTATCCAGTAGTTTGCACCGCTGTGACCCGAAAAAGCTTTATTAATTGCAATGATGTTTTCGCAGTGGGGAAACGTTTCATCCGCTCCGCTGATATGAATATCATAAGCCGTTCCCAGGTATTTTTGAGAGATAGCCGCACATTCCAGATGCCAGCCAGGACGGATATTACCCCATTTCGTCTTATGATAAATACCTCTTTTCAACTCCCCCAGACCGGCTCTTTTCAGCAGCGCAAAGTCGGCCGGATTGTCCTTCTCATAATCATCAAGATCAATCGACCGTCCCAATCGGGTTTTGGCTAAATCGATATTGGAAAGAAGACCATAATCAGATAGTTTGGAAATATCAAAATAAACAGAATGAAGCTTCTCGTACGCAAACCCCTTATCGACTAATTTCTCGACAATTTTGAACATGGCATCAACATTTTCGGAGGCTTTCACATATATATTGTCCGGGCGAATATTTAAAAACTGCGCATCGTCCAGAAAAACCTGCAAATATTTATTGGAATAATCCGCGAGTTCCATCGCCGCTTTTTCCGAACCACGAATGGACTTATCAGTAAAATCAACGATATCGATGACATGCTTGACCTGATAGCCTTTGAATGTCAGATAACGGCATAACAGGTCAGACACCACCAGGCGACGGTAATTTCCCAGGTGGGGTGCGTCATGGACGGTGGGACCGCAAGTATGCATTAACACTTCTTCCGATTTCAGCGGCCGGAAAAACGATTTCTGACGCTTCAAAATATTGTAAAGGCTAACCGTAGCCAATTCTTCTTTTACTGTAAACAATTCAGTGCTTAAATAGCGCTCGCCACTGTCCGGGAAAATAACCACGATCAGACCTTCTTCCATTTCGCGGGCCTTCTGGGCAGCTACAAACATCGCCGCACCCGAACTCATTCCCACCAGGATCCCTTCTTCACGGGCAAGTTTACGGGACATTTCAAAAGCATCTTCATCCAGAATATTCACTTTTTCATCGAGACGCTTCTTATCAAAGATCCCCGGACGATAGGACTCCCGCATGTTTTTGAGCCCCTGAATTTTATGCTGCAAATAAGGTTCGACGCCGATAATCTTGATTTGCTCATTATGTTCCTTGAGCTTTTTGGAAAGGCCCATAGCGGTACCCGTCGTGCCCAGAGTGGCTACCACCGTGGTAACCTGACCAGCCGTCTGATCCCATATCTCCTGAGCTGTTCCAAAATAGTGGGCGGCAATATTGTCTTCATTATTAAACTGATCGGTCCCGAAATATTTGTCGGGATTTTCTCTGAGCATCCGATAGGCAACTTCAATCGCCCCATCCGTCCCTTGAGCCGCCGGTGTAAAATGCAATTCAGCGCCCATTGCCCGCAAAATTTTTTTTCGTTCTTCACTGGCCGATTCAGACATCGTCAGACACAACTTGTAGCCTTTTGCCGCGGCGATCATAGCCAGTCCTATGCCGGTATTGCCGCTGGTTGCCTCCAGAATAATCTTGTCATGATTCAAGTCTCCCCTTTTCTCGGCATTTTCAATCATGAACAAAGCAGTGCGGTCTTTAATGGAACCACCGGGATTGGCGGACTCCAGCTTTGCAAATATTTTTACCTTTTTATTAGGATTGAGTCTGGTTATTTCCACAAGAGGAGTGTTGCCAATACGATCAACAATACTTTTATAAGCGTTTATCATAAATAAGGCCTGTTGGTAGATAGTAAGTCATTCCTTTGCCAGCAAAGGGTTCGAGACTAGTCAAAAATTCATCCTTGATAAATAGAGGATCAGCTGTCCATTTTGAGCAGAGGGATTTTTACGAACGAAACACCTTCTTCTTTTAAGTCCGCTTCTTCCTGCGGCGTCGTTGTCCCTTTGATATTTCTTTTTTCTTCATCACCTATGTGTATCTTCAGGGCGACTTCTGCAAATTTATTCCCGACATCTTCAAAGTTGTGGTCAATATATTGGTGCAATAATTGAAGAGCCTGCTCCGGAGTAATGTTCATCTCCTCTTTTTTAGCCGACATTTTTGAATCCTTCCCCATAATGGTAATGGAAGAAGGTACTATTTCCACACTGGAACTGTTACAAACGGGGCAACAAATCAGTCGCTGAGCGTTTTGCTCAATCCAGGCCTGCCGGTCTTTAAACCATCCTTCAAACTTATGGCCATTCTCACATTTCACATCATAAATAATCACAAATCGGGGTACTCTCTTTGCTAAAAATAATTAAATATCAGATTTATTAAAAACATGTGGACATTTTGCGATAAATTTTATAACGTCCCAACCCGTGTCGGGATGTGGCCCAGCTTGGTAGGGCACTGCGTTCGGGACGCAGGAGTCGCGCGTTCAAATCGCGCCATCCCGACCATTTTTTCTTTAGCCCACAACAGACGCCATCTTAAAGATCGGCAGGTACATGGCGATAATCATACCCCCGACAACACCTCCCAGGAAAACCATCATGATCGGCTCTATCAACGCCGTCATGCCTGCCACCGCCGCATCCACTTCATCATCATAGAAATCAGCAATTTTATTGAGCATATCATCCAGAGCACCCGTGGCCTCGCCGACCGCAATCATCTGAACTACCATCGGCGGAAAAATACCTGACTCAGACAGCGGCTCAGCAATAGACTGGCCTTCGCTGATGCTTTGGCGCGTTTTCAGTAAAGCAGCTTCGACCACCACATTACCGGCTGTTTTACTGACAATATTCAATCCCTCCAAGATCGGTACCCCCGAACTCATCATGGTCGACAAGGTTCGTGAAAATTTGGCTACCGCCACTTTTTTGAGCACCGGCCCGATAATCGGCGCCTTGAGCAATATTGAATCAATTGTCCAGCGGCCTTTCTCTGTTCTGCCGAATTGTTGAATACCAACCACAACGGCAATGATCGTACCAAGAATTATCCACCAATAAGACTGGAGGAATTGGCTCATCGCAACCACCATTGCCGTCGGACCGGGAAGCTCGCCGCCCATCCCTTCAAACATTTTCTGAAATACGGGAATAACTTTGAGCAGAAGCAAAGCAGTGACACCCATGGAAATGCAAAGAACCGCGATCGGATAGGTCATGGCGCTTTTAACTTGAGCTTTCAACTTCATCGCTTTTTCCAGATAAGCCGAAAGGCGCCCTAAGACAAGATCCAGAATACCACCCGCTTCACCGGCGGCAATTAAGTTGGTAAACAGGTCATCAAAAACTTTGGGGTGTTTTTTCAATGCATCCGTCAGACTGGTGCCGCCTTCAATGTCTTCCTTAACAGCCTTGATAATTTTGGCAAAAGCTTTGTTTTGCTCCTGTTGGGCCAGCAGATCCAGACATTGAATGAGTGGCAAGCCGGCATTAATCATTGTAGAAAAAATCCGGCAGAAAACCACAACATCTTTTTCCTTCACACCGCCGGCGAGAAAAGGAAGATATTCTTCCAGATCCTTTGGCTTTGCTTTAACTTCAATATTTTTAAATCCCTGCCGTCTTAAAAGTGTACGAACGGCCAACTCATCGGCCGCTTCCATCTCGCCTTTTTTCGCTTCATTCTTTTTCGAGGTTCCTTCCCAAAGGAAAACCGGCATAGTTGAAAATCCTTTCTTTAAGAAACAATTCGTTTATGAACACATCATAAACTATCTTCCATGTAGTTTCAACAAGTTAAAATAAAGACAAATATGTTTATTTTAAGATTATCCCTACGCATGATCACGGGTTTTCTTTCTCCCTGCGCTGAAGAAATATTTCATACTGAATGATCCCTGCTGCAACTGCAACATTAAAGGAATCAAAGTTTCCCGCCATCGGAATTGTGACCAGAAAATCGCATTTTTTCTTCACCAGTGGTCGAAGGCCTTTGGCCTCGCTTCCCAGAACTAAAGCCACCGGGCCATTAAAATTCTGTTCCCTGATGTTCTTTCCCCCATGGGCATCAGCGCCATAAATCCAGAAACCTTTATCTTTCAAACCATCTATCGTCTGCGATAAATTTGTTACACGGGCAACAGGCAACTCTTCCGCACTGCCGGCAGATGCTTTTATCACAGCCGGTGTCACTGAGGCCGCACGATCTGTCGGGATGACCACGCCGTTAGCCCCCAGGCAATGGGCGGTGCGGATAATCGACCCCAGATTTTGCGGATCGAGAATGCTGTCGAGAATTAAAATAAGATCATGGGATAAGCGCGGATTGCGGTTTTTCAGCAAATCGTCTAAATCAGCATAAGTAAATGAATCGCGTAGACCGACTATCCCCTGATGATCCGTTCTACCCGTCAACTCATCGAGCTGCTGACGGTGCTTCCATTCCACAGGTATTTTTTTTTGACGGGCCTCATCAATGATTTCTTTAACCGATGAACCGCTCCGGCCATCAGCAATAATAATTTTTTTCAGGGGTGACGTCTCTTGGCCAAGAAGAACCTTCACGGGATTAATGCCGTATACGGCTTCCAAATTTTGTCTTCTGCTTGTCAAAGGAATCGTCATGCGCGGTTTCTTGCAGCCAGACCGTCGGCAATCTCCTCCACAATCCTGCGGCATGTGTCGAGCGGATCTTTGGCCTGGCGGATCGGTCTGCCTACAACAATATAATCGGCGCCTGTCTGAATCGCCTCAAAAGCACTCAGCGTCCTCTTTTGATCATCCTTGACGGGCTCGGCAGAACTGCGGATGCCGGGTGTCACAATAACAAATTTTTCACCTAAATCCCGTCTGAGGGCGGCGATATCCTGAGGTGAAGCGACAACGCCTGCCGCTCCCGCATGTTGCGCCATCTTCGCCAGATGAAGCACCAGATCATTGGTGGTTGTTTTAAATCCGATTTCCTCAAGATCACTGTTGTTCAAGCTGGTCAACACCGTTACGGCCAGAACAATGGGGCTTGCCACACCACGTTTTTCGGCGCAGGCAGCCACTGCATCGACCGTTTCCCGAATCATCTTTACGCCGCCTGACGCATGGACATTGAACATATCCACATTCAATCCGACAGCGGCTTCAGCGGCTCGGGCTACCGTATTGGGAATATCGTGAAATTTCAGATCCAGAAAAACCCTTCCGCCTCTTTGCTTGATGCTTTCAACAATCTTCGGCCCAACCGCGGTAAATAGTTCCTTACCCACTTTGAACATGCCGACATGACCGGACAGAAGTTCTATCCAGGACAACGCTTCTTCAAAGCCTGGTGCATCCAGGGCAAAGATCAGTTTGTCTGAGGGCTTGCTACTCGAGATATTCTTCATCGCCGATGAACTCTGTATTATCCGGAATCGGTTTAAAATCTTCCTGCGACCCTTTTAAAAATTCAGGATTGGCGTAAACAACTTTCCCGGCGGCAATTTCGCGAAGCGCCAGAACAATTTCCCGATTTTTACTTTCCATCAACGGTTTGGAACCTTTGAGCAGCTGGCGCGCCCGCTTGGAAGCCAGCGATACCAGACCGAATCTGGTCTCGGCCACCCTTAAAGAATCTTCCACTGTAATTCTTGCCATGAATCTATTGCCTCCTAAACATCTCTAATAACATCATTAAAAAAACGATTAATTTTACCGTGTAAACGGTTTGTCTTACATTTCTCCGCGCGGTAAATCGCAATCAGTTGCCGGGCGGCTGTTTCCAGATCTTCGTTAAATACGGTGTAGTCATACCACAAAACTTCCTTTAATTCACTCTCGGCTTGCGCAAACCGCGTTTTTATTACTTCCTTGCTTTCATGCCCCCGCTTTTCCAGCCGATTCAGGAGTTCATCCAAAGAGGGAGGCAATACAAAAACAAAAACGCCGTCCGCAAATTTCTCCTTAATTTCTTTCGCGCCGCGCGGTTCGATATCAAGCAGCAAATCTTTCCCTCTACCCAAAACTTCATGCATTGACTTGCCGGATGTCCCGTAAAAGTTCCCGTAATTCTCCACCCATTCAACAAATTCACCCTGATCAATCCGGCGCTGAAAATCTTCACGGGAAATAAAATGATAGTCTGTTCCGTTGATTTCATTGGGACGCGGCATCCGCGAGGTATAGGAAACGGAAAATTCAATCTCCGGACAGGCTGCAAGCAACCTTCGGCAAATACTGCTTTTCCCCGCCCCGGAAGGCGCGGACATCACGATGACCAGTCTCTGATCCGACATATTTCTACTCAATATTCTGCGCCTGTTCCCGCAACTTGCCCAGTTCACTTTTCGCGTCAATGACCTGACGCGCAATTTCCACATCATTGCCTTTGGAACCAATCGTGTTAATTTCACGGTTCATTTCCTGGAGAAGGAAGTCGATTTTCCTGCCTTCAGCTTCATCGCTTTGCAGCAGGGCTTCGAACTGACCGATATGGCTTTGCATGCGGACAATCTCTTCCGTAATATCGCATCGATCCGCCATAATCGCCACTTCCTGGGCCAGACGGGCGGCGTCCATCTCAAATCCCGCCGTCAGTTCCTTGATCCTGTCCGAAAGACGCTTTTGATACTCCAGAACAACCTGCGGCGCGCGTAATCGAATGGTTTCCATCGTTTCCTGAATGGACCGCAGTCTCATTTGCATATCCGAGAACAAAGCAATCCCTTCATCCTGCCTCATATTGACCAGCATGGACAACGCTTCTTGCAGCGTTTTTTCCACCTGATCCAGAAACCCGGCATCCAATTGTGTTTCCGTAGGCGGCGTGAAAATATCCCGAAAGCTGGTGAGGTTTTTAAGGCTGACCGGCTCCTGAATGTCGAATTCATTTCTCAGCCTGGTCAAAACACCAAAGTAGTCACGGGCCACCTCCATGTTTAAATTCACCCTGGATGGTTCGGCACCCTCTCCCTCCAGGCGGATCGAAACATCGATGCGGCCGCGCTTGAATCTTTCCCCTATTTTCTTTTTATACTCCATCTCCAACGGATAAAGCAAAGCGGGAGTCCGCAAGCCGATTTCCAGAAAACGGTGATTCACGGATTTTGCCTCGACGACAATATTCCGTCCATCACAGAGCGCCTCCACCCGGCCATAACCAGTCATGCTTTTAATCATCTTCAAACCTTTTTTTGCGAAATTATTTCTTTCTATATTGCCTCAGCCATTTTTGAGCCGTTGTTCAATAATAACTGTCACATTTTAACATTATAACCGGCATAAGGGGCCGTAACGAAACGGCTAAAAATGTAACCGTTATTTCTTAACGGCCCCTAACTGCAACAAATATCGCGACCGGATAGCCATGAGCATCGTCAGTTGTTTTTCATCCGCATAATCAGGATACGTCCAGGGCAAAGCACAAAACTTTTTTCCCTGATAAATAAGGGTTAAATCCGCGTAAATTCCGTCGCGTAAATATGGACGGTGCGTATAACCCTTCCCGGTAGCCAGAATCAGATGAGCCTGGGACAGATAACCGGGATCAATGTTTACAAGCCTGCGACCATCAACTGCCGATTCTTTTTCGATTTCATTCGTCGTAAGCTTGATGTCCGGTAATGTTTCCGGCCGGATTAATTTTTCCATCGACAGAAAGCGCCGGACAAGCTCCCCACCCATTTCCGGGTGATAATAATCCGTATAATCAAAGGGCATCTGTTCACTGACGTAATCCGGCTGGCCGTAAAGAACGGACAACTTTTTAATGGTATCGTTTAGTATTTCGGGCGCCGGGGCAAAAACACTGAAGACCAGCTTGACCGGCAGCGTCTGCATCGGTTTACTCATAATACACTGATCAATTCTTCCCGTGAAACCGTGGACGTCCCTACCTTGCCCACCACAATACCAGCGGCGTGATTAGCCAGAGACGTTGCCTCTTTCAGATTCGCTTGTGCGGCCAGCGCCAGGGCCAGCACACCGATGACGGTATCTCCGGCCCCCGTCACGTCGTAAATTTCCTTCGCCTGCGCTGGAAAGTGCGTGTGGACAATCTTACGACCCCTTTCAAAAAGACTCATACCTTCTTCGCCCCGCGTCACCAGCAGAGCCTGAAAGTCAAATCTTGTGAGCAGCGTCTCTCCCAACTTCAGCAGATCATCTCCATTGGCAATTTCCATCCCGGCTGCGCGCTGGGCCTCATGGTGATTGGGCGTGATGACATGGGCGCCAGCGTAAACCGAAAAATCACTTTGCTTCGGATCAACGCACAAATACATTTTTGTATCTGCGGCAATGCTTTTTATGCCATTGATCAATTCTCTGGATACAACACCTTTGCTGTAATCGGAAATCACGATGGTGCCAATCTTATCGCGCAGAGATTTTACATAATCGAGAATTTTAGCGACACTTCTTTTCGGAATTGGCATCCGGCTTTCCTTATCAAACCGAACAACCTGCTGTCCGTGCGCAACAATTCTCGTCTTCAGCGTTGTCGGCCTTCCCTTCTCGATTATGATGCCGGCTGTATCAATATCCCGCTCTTTTAATTGCGACAACAGCCCGCGGCCGATATCATCGGCCCCAATCACACCGGCAACAAAAACTCTGCCGCCCATGGCATAAATCGTATTGAGGACATTAGCGCAGCCGCCCATCATCACAGAGTCTTTTTGAACATCGACCACCGGCACAGGTGCTTCAGGAGAAATCCGCGCTACCTTACCCCAGATGAAATGATCGACCATGACGTCTCCGACCACCAGCACGCCGGCGCATGGGAAATTTCTAATGATTTCCAATGCTTTCTTCTTCGTGATATCTTTATTCACGTATCCGTAAAACTCCTGAAAAATTATGACCCTAAAAAGTAAAAAAAGCGCCGTATGCGCTATATTTTTTGTTTAAAAAGTTGGGCGATGTTATTACTAAGAAGCGGATTTGTCAATCATTATCGTCAGGAATGTTTTTTACCGGAAATATTAAAATAAACAATCCTTCATTTACAAAATCATCGTTAAAAACCTGCTGGCTGTGAATCCGGATGATCTATTCATCGAATGCGCTTCTGCCTGGAAGTCCTGCAAACAGCAACTGATGTTGTTAAAAAAACTACGCCTGAAAACAGGGGACAGTATCACCCTGTCCGTCAGGCGTAACGGAAAAAATGTGTCCTCAGGCATGCGGGAATGCAACAAGCCGAAAAATAATCTGTCTGGATTCAACTTTTCAGACGCCGCATTAAATCCTGCATGAATGCCTGTCGCTCTTTAAAGAACATGCGGAGTTCCTTGTTGTCCGTGTGGACCGTTTCATTTTCCAACTCCGGAAGGTATCTTTCAAGGATCTCCAAAATCTTGGCTTCCTCCTCTGGCGTCAAATTCAGTTTCGACATAGCAACCCTCCTTTCTTGCGCTGATACATCATCCCTTTCGACAACCGCAAATGATTATTTAAAGATCCACTTTTATTAATATTTACGGCTCCGATGCGATTCTGCATCACGGTCTTTCCATATGCAGAAGATACTCAACCTCCGGGACAACAACCATCCGGGAGGCCTTACATGGGAAATTTCAAGGGAGCCTTTTTCATAAAACACCGATAGAAAATAAGAATTCACTAATTTTTCAAAGCATTTGTTTTAACTTAATTCCGTGAATCATTCTTGTCAACCATGGCCATCTGACCGAATTCATATCATCCAAACTGTTTTGATTTGCTGATAGACCTTGCGCGGGAGAAGAACTATTAATTTCTAATCATCCTTTTCTTACATTTTCAACACTACCCATTGTGTTACCTTTAAAGAAAAACACCATATATTGATTTTTTTCTTGATTTATCCGTTATTAAGTGCTAAAAAATCACCAAAGGAAAAGGGCAGGAACCGGTTGCCTGATCAAGAAAAAGGACTTTTTAAACACCAGGAATAATCGGCAAAGGAGGGGAACCACCGCTAATGGCAAAGCTGTTGGAAAACCACCTGAAGAACACTAGACAATACTGATTGCATCTCGAACGCCAGGCGGAACGGTTGCAAAAGTTAACTAAATTTCTAACCACCAGCGGAAAGGCGGGTCATATTGTGGCCCGCCTTCTTTTCTTCTTCCACCTGCAAACATGAATATGCTGCTTGAAGGGTGATGAAGAGCCGCAATAACCGGCGCATCTGGATTTAATTCTTTTTGGATTTTTCAGTTTAAAATCAGATTCACAAAGCGCAGATAACGCCGGAGTGCCGGCGTGCCTCCACCTTCGGAGATAATCTGCAATACCCGTCGGGAATCGGCAACCACCGCCCCCCCCAGATGCGTAACAGGCGTGTCGCGAAAAATATCCGGCAGAAGCGGTGTCGATGGCCCCATCAACGCTACGACGCGTGGCTTGTTCAAAGCAGCGATGGTTTCCTCAAACGTATCATTCAGAACCGTAGTGGCGGTAATAATGGCAACATCACAACCTTGGAGCGCTTGTCGCTTATCATCAGGCGAGAGCAATTCCAGGCGTTCAGGATTTTTTTCAATCACAGTCAAAATGGCGCCGGTGGCGCGGATACGTTCGACCAGCGGTGAAAAAAGGCCGACCATCACCACTTTTTCACCCGGTTTAAGATTGAAATATGTCGTTGCCTCACGATCTTCGGTCGTATCGGCAGGCTGTGCGATCAGCGCGTTGGCAGTAGCCAGCCCGATGGCCCGTTGTAAAGCGTTTTTACTATCTTTCACATATAAGAGCAGGTTTAATGCAGGTAAACCGGCATACCGTCCGGCGTCTGACAAAATCTTACAGCCTCCGGGTGTGATGTCCGTCAGCACCGCGGCCAGTCCCGATTGCTCATCATCCAGCTTTACTCCAACGTAACTCAAGCCCACACGCAGATCGGCAATACGCCGTTCTTTTGCAACCGGCTCAAGCCTTTCATAAAGACGATTCAGAATAGAACCCCGTTTGAGCATATGGAAATTATTCCTTCGGGAATTTAAGCCCCCTCTGGGAAGGGGTATTAAGGAGAAATGAATAATCTTTGTCAGCGCACTTGCCAATCAGCGCTTTAAACATTTTTCTTCGGCATTTTTACGGCAACAACATCACGATAAGGAGTGTCGCCCTGGCAATTGCGGCATTGATCGCCATCCTTGATCGGATAGGCTTCGCCACAGACAGGACAAACACCCGCCGGTCCAAGTTTCTTGCGGCGGACTTTTTCCGCTTCAACCTGCACATGCTGGATACTCAGGAGCCCGTGTCCCGCTTCTTTGATTTGCGCCAGCAAAGCATCGGAATTTTGTTCGTGCTTTTTCTTTTTTTTGAGATACCAGTCCCGTATTTCCGGCCAGGCATTCAGCTTCTCCATGTCCAGATAAACCCGCACACCTTTGCCGGTATATTTTTCGTATAGCGTCACAGCAAATTTACCGAAATTCACAATACTGAGCCATCCGTTGCCTACCGTACAGGGCGTCAGAATCTGGATCGAGTCAGGTAGGCAAACCGGTGTTTCGCACAGCGCGTCAAAGAACTCTCCCTCCGGCAAATTTTTCATAGCCAGATCAACCATAAAACCGCCGATAAGCAAACCGGGCGCCAGATGGCCGTGAAAAGACTTCACCAGGCTGAGATATTCTTCATAAGAATAGGCGCAGATATTCATAAATTATTTTTACTCCTTTGTCGTTATCGCAGTCGTGACGGGAACTGGTATCTCGTAAAATGCAAAATTATCCATTTAACGATACCCATACTTCTTTCTAATATTTAAGGCATCATTACAAAGCAGGTAAGCCACAAATAATTCAGCGTTAACTTTGTTCCCGGTTTTTTTTGCCATGCAGGCTGCTTGAACAATATCCGGTGCTTCCGCAACAATAAAAAAGCAACCGTTTTTCCCTTGAGGGTCGGCTGTGACCGAGAGAGCGCAAAAACCGGCATCTGCCGCAGACCTGTTCGCATATTGAAAAGACTGGACAACATCCTGCGTATTCACCAGTTTGCTTTGCAGAGCATCCCACCGTCCGGCTTTTTGCAGTGCTACTTTAGCCGCGGCGCCGTATGGATCAAGCAGGTAATCAGCGATAGCAATCTTTTTAATCTTGTCACTATTCAGAGCATCCTGCCATTTTGCAGCCTTGCAAAAAGCCTCACTGGCCGACCAGAGAATTACCTTTCCCCGTGCGTAAATAAAAGTACCTTCCGTCCATCCTTCTTTTTGCAGAAGATCCGGCCGCTGTTCATCAGCGGACAAAAAAATATCGTAAAGCGCACCGCTTTTAATCTGATCATAGAGGCTGCCGGTCGACGCATAAGCAGTTTCAACCTTCACCCCCGTTTTTTCCTCAAAATCCATCGCAAGCTCTTTGAAGGCTGATGCAAAGTTGGCGGCAACGGCAACAGAAATTTTTTCCTGAGCCAGGGCGGTAAAGGACATCAGCAGCATGACCAGAATAAAAGCAACAGAAAGCCGATAATATTTCACAGGGGCTACCTTTCTTTAAAAACAGTCTCTAACGTATTATAAATAACACATGATATCGCAAAAGACATCCCGCTTTCGTCGCGGTTTGTCTGCCATGTCTATATAGCTTCTCAATCTGCGCGGCAAAAGCCTCTCAAAAGCAAAATGCCGGACCTAGTAGATCATATTTATATTCATTTTACTGCAAATTATCTATAGCAAAACTAATATAGGTCATAATTGACATATATAATAAGGGGGTTCATACAAAAATATTCCCGTCCTGTCAACGACGCACAATATTTAAGTAAAGGGAAGGCATCAGAATAGAGAGCGTTTGCCGATTAATTATGTTGGACGATAACCGGTCGGCAACGTTTCAATAGCTTAGTGCTGAGAGATTTTTGTTCGATGAGTCGATCTGATCATAAATGAATTCAGGGAACGGTCCCTGTAGCCTTCAGGCTATTGAAACCGTTCCCTGAATTGAATAACACTATTGCTGAAATCAGGGCATATAAAACATCTTACGCGTGATGCCCATGGGCGTCGTCTTTCTTTTCCTCGCCCCATGCAACCAGTTTGCCCTCATGCTCCA